>CAJWYZ010000100.1 GCA_913049525.1 uncultured Fidelibacterota bacterium
AGAAAAGCCGTCAAGATATGCAGGAAGTACGGGGTAAGGGTCTTTTCAAATTTTATGATAAACCTGCCTACAGAGACAGAAGAAGATGTAGAAAAGACTCTGGCTCTGGCTGATGAAATAAAGAGTGACATTTCCATCTTTAATGTTACATGTCCATTTCCAGGTACAGAACTACACTCATATCTTAAACATAAGCTTACGACAGATGATTATACGAAAATGTCTTCTTACGTGTCTTATAGAACCTATATTGACTTCATAGAATCTAAGTGTAAATTATCAGCTCACAATATACCAATAGATGACTTGTTGGCAAGGATTCAGGCTACAGTGCCTGCTCCCAGAGATATCAGATTAAAACCTAATCTGATATACACGAGAAATTTTCTCAGATACTTTAATTTTATTGTAAATCTGAGATATGTTGTATGTATGATCAAGAGTAAGGAAAAATCAAGTTATATTAAATTTGCTGTTGGTATGTTAAGAAAACGCAATGTGTCTCCTACAAAGCTATAACGAGATCTTTACTTATATCGTGTGCTGGTGATGTGAGGGGGTAGGTTGCAGAAAATATGAAATGGAAGAGTTTTTTTCTTGTTGCAGTTACAGTAACTATTTTAGGCTTAACTGCAGTTTATGTATATAAAAATATAGATGCCTTCAAGCGGATCATAGATATTTCAGCAGATCAGGTCTGTGTATTCCTTATCCTTCAGCTTATATCCGTTACCTTAAACACCTTTATGTTGTTGGTATTGCTCCCTGTTTATGGTGTACGGGTATCATTTCCAGACGGGCTGGCATATTCAACTTTGAATACGTTTCTTAATTATATTTCCATAAAAGGTGGTATTGTTGCAAAAGGGTATTTTATGAAAAAGATCCATAAATTTTCATATACGGATTTTGCTGTTAGTATGGGAGCTATGGTGTTGATGCATTTTATGGTGGGAGGGTTAATAGGGATAGGCGTTCTGATCCTTATTTACATTATACAGGGAAATACTAATATTTATCTTTTCCTGGCCTTTAGTGTTGTTACGGCAATAGTTATCTGCTTTATTAAATTACCTGTTGTTCATAATAAATTTGGAGGAAATGGGAATTATTTTTTAAAAAAGTTGTATGAATTATGGAATTCCTGGAAATTGTTTAGCAAAAATAGAAATGTTATGTGTGTGCTATCATTTCTTGTTTTTATGAATTTTGTAGTATATGCATTTCGACTCAAATACGGCTTTCATGTTATTTACAATGATGTGCCTTTTCTAAGTTGTCTGTTGATTTCGATAATGGGAGTTCTTTCCACATTTGCAGCTCTTACTCCAGCTTCTCTTGGTATTAGAGAGTTTGTCGTTGGTACAGGTTACAGCTTGATAGATGGAGATATGTTACAGGCTGTGGTTGTGACAAGTTTGGACAGGGCGGTTTCTATGATTCAAGTGTTTGGCTTTGGGATAATTTCTTGTGTTTATTTATTAAAGCGGAGTGGACAGCAATAAAAAGGTGAAAGTAGATATTCTTATATTGAATTATAACGGGAAAGACCTTCTCATGTCCTTCCTGTCATCCGTATGCAAAGCGGCCAAGAAATCCTTTCATAAATGTAAAGTCTACGTTGTTGACAATGTGAGTACTGATGGAAGTGTAGAATATGTGAAAAATAATTTCCCTTCAGTTAAACTATATCTCAGCAAGAAGAATGAAGTGTTATGTTCTTATAATGAGGTGTTGAAGGTCATTGATAGTGATGTTGTGATCTTGTTAAATAATGATATTAAGGTCGAAGAAGATTTTGCAGATTATCTTATTGAGCATTTTAAAGATGAAAATGTGTTTTTTGTTGCGCCGAGACTTTTGAATTTTGACGGTACCTACAATGGTGGGAGGTCATATCTAAAGATTAAGTATGGCATGTTAAAGAATATTGTTGATGAAACTAATGCGACAGTACCAGGTGAGACACATAGCATAGCAACAGGGGCGTTCAGAAGAGATCTTTTCCTGCGTTTAGGCGGCTTTGATTCGCTGTATTTACCGGGCATATGTGAAGAAGTAGACCTATGTTATAGAGCGCTTGTTTCAGGTAAGAAGGGAGTGTATGAACCTAAAAGTATAATTTGGCATAAGGAATCAACTACATTTAACAGGGAATATGGTAAGCGTAGGAAGATGGTAATAGCCCATAGAAACGTATTCTTGTTTTTCTGGAAAAATATACATGATAAGAGATTAATTGCAGAACATTTATTCCTTCTTCCATTTAGAGTTGCTCATTCTATAGTATTTGGTAATGTTGAATTGGCTCAGGGTTTCTGGCTGGCTTTATTAAGACTTCCGGCAGCACTCTCCAGAAGGTATCAATGCATCCCGCAATTACGATTGAGAGTATTAAAGGATAGTGATATTATTAGATGAAATTAGTAATATTAACCAGTGATATTATAGATGGCAGAATAGTAACTCAGTCACTCATTAATGCAGGTAGAGATATTAAAGCAATAGTCTATGAGGAAAAGCATAAAGGATTTAAAACAAGGATAAAGCTACTACTTTTTTTCCTGTTAAGAAGGCTCAAATATTTTAGTTATGAAAGTATGGCCAGGAATAAGAATGGTATTTTGGTGAAGGCTGTAACTAATATTAATGCGAAAGAAAATGTAGAATTATTAAAAACAATTAATCCTGACCTTGTAGTTGTTGTAGGTACTAGAAAATTGCAGAGAGAAGTTTTTGGTACTGCCTCTAAAGGTGCTATTAATTTACATTCCGGACTACTTCCTTTCTATAGAGGGTCTGATTCGGAATTCTGGGCGCTGTATAATAATGAGCCTGATAAGATAGGAGTTACAATACATTATATAGAGGAAGGTCTTGATACCGGAGATATAATTCTTTGTGAGCGCCAGAAAGTAGTGCCAAATGATACCCATAGTCAATTACGAAAGAAGAATATTGTTCTGGGGGCAAAGAAAATAAACGAGGTAATATCGCTCATTGAATCAGGCAAAATCCCTCGTGCAAAGCAGGACGTGTTATATGCTAAAACATATCGTTCTGCTAAGCACGAGGATATAAAAAGGTTGAATAAGCGAAGAAAATACTGGTTAAAGCGCAGTTCCAGGATAAAGTCGTTTGGTAATGGCTCTATACGTGTTCAGGAAGAAGTTGCTCGTAGGCCACTTGTAGATTTTATGGCAGGGCAACAAACAGATTACTCTCATTTCTTTTGCCTGAGAATTGATGCAGATGAGTTTCATGATGAAACCTTCAATGATTATATAGAGCTGTTCAGGAAATATAGTGATGCAGTAACAGTTTTCTTCAATGTACATTCTTTTATTCATGCAAAAGATAAAGTCATGGAATGTAAAGATATGGGTCTTGATATTCAATCTCACGGTTTCTACCATTATACCTATAGTGATTATGCGAGTAACAGGCATAGTATTAGAAAGGCGAAGGTATTTTTCAAAGATTTGGGTATTGAAACAAAGGGCTTTGCTTCTCCGATGGGAAGGTGGAATACGAATCTAATGAGGGCATTGGAGGATGAGGGATATGAATATTCTTCTGATTTTGCATATGACTATCTTGGCCTGCCAAGTTATCCTGCTTTAGGGGGGCGGATATCAGAAGTGCTCGAAATACCTGTCTTTCCGGTTGCTCCGGAACTTTTTTCTCAGAAAGGAGCTTGTGATACTGGCGCGGTTCTGGAGTTTTACAAGCAAGCTATAGATGAAATGATATCATGTGCATTACCTGTTATAGTTTATGCACATACCAGTAAATTCAGGGAGGTCCCGGATCTGTTGAATAACATTGTTGAATATGCTGTTTCAGAAAAGGGTTTGAGCCCTCTTACTATGACGGCGTTTTCTGATTTGTGGAGAAAAAGATATGCGTACAGGCAGGATATGTATATAGAAAGCCGCCATATTAAAGTTCCAGGAGACTGTTTCTTAGGTAGAGAAGCAAGTATTGGGACAGTAAGGAAGTTCAAGAATTCATTAAAAGGAGTTTTGGATTTTGAAAAATTGACACCTGATGAAGAGCTATGCTGTCCCAAGCCAAGGAAGATATTCAAAAGAATCTTAAGAAAGGTCTTATAATTTAGCAAAAGAAGGAGTGGCTATGAAGAATTCTTATAAACGTAAAAGGGTTTTGGTCACCGGTGCGGATGGTTTCATGGGTTCACACCTTACCGAAAGGTTGCTTGCAGAAGGTGCGAAGGTTTCTGTGTATGTCAGGGGGAATTCTACGTCAGGAACTACTCAATATACCCTTAGGAATATAGAGCATCTGAAAAACAAGCTGGATGAGATCATTACCGGTAACATTTCCAGTACCGATGCAAAGGAGCTAGTTATAAAGAACAAACCAGAGATCATATTTCATCTTGCTGCCGATGCTTATGTACCCAACTCTTTTGCACACCCCATAGAAGTAATGGAGACAAATGTGATAGGTACATTGAATATTTTACAAGCGGCAAAGGAAGGTAAAGGTATAAAGAGAATAGTATGCACTTCTTCCAGTGAAATATATGGAATGACTATAGGTGGTTCTATTGATGAAGAGCATCCACTTTATCCATCATCACCGTATGCCGCAAGCAAAGTTGCAGCGGATAGATATTGCTATTCATACCAGAATACATATCATCTTCCGGTTGCCATAATCAGGCCGTTTAATACATATGGCCCCAGACATACATATGATGTTATACCAAAATTTATAGAGTTGGCACTTAAAGGCAAGACACTTACTGTACATGGTACCGGTAGGCAATCCAGGGACTTTACTTATGTAGATGATATGGTAGATGCTTTCATGATTATGGGTAGCCACAAAAATGCTGTCGGCAGGGCTGTAAATTTTGGCACAGGTGAGGCTATTACAGTTAACTATGTAGCAAAGAAGATTAAAGCAATTGTGGGATCAAACTCAAAGATTGTACATACTAAAGACAGGAAAGCACAGGTACCTAAGCTACTGTGTAACTATTCTTTGGCAAAAAAACTTTTTAGATGGAAGCCTAAAGTATTTATAGATGAAGGTCTGAGAAGAAATATAGAATGGGTAAAGGAAAATTAAAAATGTTAAATGGTGTTTTTGTTGATAAACGGGCAGTAGTGTCAGAAACGGCAGAGATCGGGGAAGGAACAAAAATTTGGGCCTTTGCCCAGATAGGTAATAAAGCAAAGATTGGCATGAATTGCGTTATAGGAAATGGCGTCTATATTGATAGGAATGTTATTATAGGAAATAATGTTAAAATACATAATAAGGCGCTTTTATATGATGGGCTTATAGTTGAGGATAATTGTTACATTGGCCCGGGTGTTTGTTTTGCTAATGATAAGTATCCCACATATGATAATACAAGAGATCTCAAGG
>CAJWYZ010000101.1 GCA_913049525.1 uncultured Fidelibacterota bacterium
TGAGTTCCTTTTTAAATCTTTCCATTATTATATGATGAATTTCTTTTGATATATCTTTTTGAGGTTTCTCTCCATCTATTACGATGCATCGGCTTTGATTTTGTTCCCTGATTTGGCAATATCCCTGTCTAATTTTTTTAAAAAAATCAATGCCGGCTGCCTCCATTCTATCTGGATTAACCGTTTTTAATCTTTCAGTCGCTTTTTGGGGGTCTATATCTAATATAAACGTTATATCAGGGATAAGCCCATCGGTGGCAATAGTGTTCATCAATTCTAAATTATTAATATTTAACCCTCTGCCATACCCTTGATATGCAATTGTGCTATCTGTAAATCTATCACAAATTACAAATTCACCTTTTGTGATCGCTGGCTTAATTTGTTCAGCAGTCAATTGTGCTCGAGCAGCTGCAAATAATAGGCTTTCAGCATTAGAGTATAATTCTATATTTTCTTTATCTAACAGAATTGCCCTGATTTTCTCTGACAATTTTGTCCCACCAGGTTCTCTAAAAGTCTTATATGATATGCCTAATTTCTCAAATTCTGCTTCCAGTAATTGTATTTGGGTGGATTTACCAGACCCGTCGATTCCCTCAAAAGTGATTAATTTACCAGTAATCATTAATCTAGAGTATATCCTTTTTTTGCAACCAAAACAACAAACTCTCCCTTAGGTTTAGATTTTGAAAAATAATTCTCAGCATCCTCCACCGTCCCTAAAAATGATTCCTCAAATATTTTAGTTAATTCCCGACAAACAGAAATAATACGATTTCCCCAATAATTATGGATGTCCCTCAATGTACGAAGCACTTTATGTGGAGATTCGAAAATTACGACAGTTGCAGGCAGAGATTCTAATAATTCAAAGCGGGTTCTTCTCCCCTTTTTAGGAGGTAAAAAACCCTCAAAATAAAAATGATCCGTAGGAAGGCCAGAAACAGAAAGTGCTGCAGTAACTGCTGATGGGCCAGGGATCGTTATAACTTCAATCCCCTCTTTTTTTGCCAGATTCACCACCCTATATCCAGGGTCACTAATGCAGGGGGTTCCTGCGTCAGAAATAATTGCGATTGAATCTCCAGAATTTAATTTATTAACCAAATTCCTCGCTTGATTTATTTCATTATTATCATGGTAAGCAATGAGGGGAGTGTCAATATTATAATGCCTCAATAACTTTTTACTGGTGCGGGTATCTTCGGCTGCAATGAGATTTACAGCCTTTAGGGTTGTTTCAGCCCGAAAAGTTAAATCTGAAAGGTTTCCAATTGGAGTACCGACAACATAAAGTGTTCCCGCCACCTAATTCAAAGTAGCTTTGATTGTAGATTTAATTATATCTATTGATGTTTTTAAATCTTCCGATGTGACGTTTAAATGAGGCCTAAATCGAATTGCCTCATCACCCGATGGTAACATAAGCAATTTATTTTTCAGCAGACCATTAATTACTTTATCTCTTTCTGTTTGAGATGGTAAATCAAAAGCTGCAAATAATCCAAGCCCTCTTGGGTTTGTAACATAAGCAGGGAATTCTTCCGAAAGGAATTGCAATTCTTTTTTCAGAACAGCACCCATATTTTTAGCATTTTCAATTAAATTTTCTTTCTCAATAATTTCCAAAATAATATGAAATCTAACCATATCAGCCAAATTACCACCAAAGGTTGAATTAATTCGACTGGATTCAGAAAACACATTTTTGTCCACTTCTTCAACTCGCTTTCCAGCTAGCAGTCCGCAGACCTGAGTTTTCTTGCCAAATGAAATTATATCTGGTTTTACAGAATTGTGTTGATGTGCCCACCACTTTCCAGTGATACCAATACCTGTTTGCACCTCATCCATAATGAATAACATTTCATTTTCATCACAGATTTGACGAAGGGCAACAAAAAACTCATCTCTGAAATGATTATCTCCCCCTTCACCTTGAATTGGTTCAATAATTAGAGCCGCTATTTCATCAGGGTTATTGGTGATGGCAGCTTTAATTTGGTCTAAGGATGACTTTTCGGCTAATTTCACCTCTTCCAAGCGATCCTCCGTTAGGGGAAAAGATAATTTGGGGTTATCTATCCGCGGCCAATCAAATTTTGGGAAATACATGGTCTTTCTGGGGTCTGAAGTATTGGTGAGTGAAAGGGTATAACCTGTTCTTCCATGGAATGCCTGTTTGAAATGAATAATTTTACCGCCTTTTTCCCCTTTTCCATTTTCCATATTTTTCCTGACTTTCCAGTCAAAGGCTACTTTTAATGCATTTTCAACTCCAAGGGCACCACCTTCAATAAAAAATGTATGTGGAAGATATTCTGGGATTGCCATATTAGAAAATGCTTCAACAAATTCTGCGTATTGGACATTATAAATATCAGATAAGGTTGGTTTGTAAAGTGCAGCTGCAGCTAGCCGGTCTTTCCCCGCTAGAATATCAGGATGATTATACCCCACCGCACCAGAAGCAAACATGGAAAACATATCCAGATATTCTGAACCATCACGTTCATCAACCAGCCAGGAGCCATGACTTTTTTTCATGTCCATTACGGGCTCGTAACCATCAGCTAAAATATGTTTCCCTAATGTGGCTCTTACATTTTTTGAATCAATTGTCATTATTATTTTAAACTCTCCTAAATTTCAATATCAAATTTAATACCCTGAGCCAGAGGTAACTCTGTACTCCAATTCATGGTATTCGTTTGCCTACGCATATACACTTTCCATGCATCAGACCCAGATTCTCTCCCTCCGCCTGTATCTTTTTCTCCTCCAAATGCACCTCCAATTTCGGCGCCTGAAGTTCCAATATTTACATTTGCAATTCCACAATCGCTACCCTCATGGGAAAGAAACGTTTCTGAGTTTAATACATTAGTAGTAAATATGGCTGAAGACAATCCCTGGGGAACGCCATTATGCAATTGAATTGCTTCATCTAAATTATCATAAGGGATAATATATAAAATAGGGGCAAAGGTTTCCTCCTGTACAATTTCATAGCTATTTTCAGCTTTTACAATAGTTGGCAATACATAAAACCCATCGCCTGCAACAACCTCACCACCACATAATATTTCTCCACCTTCCTGCTTCACTTTTTCTAGTGCCGATAAATAATCATCTACTGCACCCTGATCAATTAGGGGACCCATTAATGTAGATTCATCTAGGGGATCTCCAATTTTAACCTGCGCATATGCTTTGGTTAATTTTTCCACCAATCCATCATATAAACTGGAATGGACAATTATTCTTCTGGTACTGGTACACCTTTGCCCAGCAGTACCCACTGCACCAAATAATATGGCTGGTACCACCATATCCATTTTTGCAGTTTTGTCCACAATGATTGCATTGTTACCACCAAGTTCTAAAATGGTTTTCCCCAGTCTTTCACCAACAACTCCGCCTATTCGCTTACCCATACGTGTGCTTCCAGTAGCAGAAATAAGAGGGACTCTTTTATCATTAATCAATCTTTCTCCAATAGTGGAACCCCTGCCAATAATTAAACTGAAGATACCTTTATACCCTTCCCTTTGCAAAACTTCATTGCAAATATTTTGAATAGCTATTCCGCATAAGGGAGCTTTGGAAGAAGGCTTCCAGACTGTGATATCTCCGCACACAGCTGCAAGAAAGGCATTCCATGCCCAAACCGCAACAGGAAAATTAAAAGCCGATATAACGCCCACAATTCCCAGAGGATGATATTGCTCATACATGCGGTGCTTCACTCTTTCAGAATGCATGGTGAGTCCATAAAGTTGTCGTGATAAACCAACAGCAAAATCAGCAATGTCAATCATTTCCTGTACTTCACCATCACCTTCAGCTTTAATTTTTCCCATTTCAAGAGCAACAAGACTCCCCAGCATATCTTTTTTACGACGGAGTTCCTCACCCATTTCCCGAACCAATTGTCCTCTAATGGGAGCAGGAACCATACGCCATTCTTCAAAAGCTTTTTGGGATTCAGAAATAACATTATCATAGTCGCTTTCAGAGCATTGATACACATTTGCAATTACTTCCCCATTAGCAGGGCTTACAGAATTCAAGACACCTGCATCGGTTGTAGTAGACCAGTTTCCAGCACCAACTCCTGCCCCAAAATTATTTTCTTTTATCCCAAGGGAATTCAGTATTTCCTTCAATTTATCTCCTAAATATTATGTAACTGTAATTATTTACGTCAAGATTAAGCAGCAGATTCTTTCTTTTTGTCGCCATCCATAAATGACCAAATGGCAAGGCTAATAATAATAACTACTAGTATGGTTGGTGTTGCATAATTGTACTCTGCCGTACTGTAATCTTTTAATTGATTAATTCGCCCAATGAGGAGTGAAATACGTCCCATTACTGCAAATCCAAATGATGCTCCAAATTTTATCATTAAAAAATATATTCCAATTTTACTAAGGGTACCAAAGGACCCTTTGTGCTCTTTTGAAAAGAAGAAATAAATGAGCCCTGTTAAAGTACCAATAAATACAATCAACCCATTAATAATTGTGCCCCAATCAGATGAAAAATCAATGGTTGATGCTTTAATCTGGATTAAAATATCTGAATTTAAAAAACTGTAGAAACGCAAACCTGCAGTCATACCCACAATGTAGGCTATTGCCCAGCGAGCGAGCCATCCAACTTTAGGAACAAGTCGCAAAAGCATGAAAATTCCTAAAATAAATGGAATTAGATACATTAGGCGAATCTCATCATACCCCTTAATACCACCTTCTGGAAATATACTCCTATCTAGTGCCCCAAATCCTGTAGATATAAAATTGAGAACTTTATAAATACTATACCACGCCGATTGTAAAACAGACACTTCCCCTGTATCTTCCAATTTTGGCCATAATCGCCCAAATAAGTTGGGTTGTATTTGCTGCCAAAAAGCAATAACTGCCCAATAACCAGCAGACACCCCAATAAAAATATGTTCTGCCGCTTTGTAAAAAGGATTATCATCAAATAGGTAGCTGAATATACAAAGTGTAAGAAAAACTACAATCCATGATCCGAAAATTTCTGCCGACATTACTTACTCCCCTTTCGTTTATTATTCCGGGTTAGATAATAGGTAATATTCCCAAAAATAATTAATATAACAATTACCACATGTGCCATTGACTGAGCGGACATCATACTGGTAGCCTCACCAGGCTTAATCACAAGCCCCATACTTTTAAGTTCAGTTTTAACCAACTCTTCATATTCTGCAGCCCCAGGCATACCTGCTAAAAT
>CAJWYZ010000102.1 GCA_913049525.1 uncultured Fidelibacterota bacterium
CTCTATTGTAGTTTTTTCTATATCCCTTTTTGTTACTTGGGGTGTGTACCTGGTTCTCGGTAAAGAATATGCCTTGGATCAACCTGACTCCCGCAAGCAACATCATCATCCTATCCCCCAGATTGGCGGCCTTGTTTTTGGGCCGTTTTTTTTATTGCTGGTCTTTTGGTTAGAATTAGCTCCTGTCTGGTACCTTATCACCGGTCTGGTAACTATCATCCTTGGTTTAGCCGATGACCGTTATCACGTCCCCTGGCAGTTCAAGCTTTTGGTCCAGCTAATTCTCGCTGCTTACCTTGTTTTTCTTTTCTGGGGCCGCTTTGATACCATTGTTTTTTACAATGTGTCAATTTCTATATCCCCCTTGGTCCTCCTGGCTGTATTCATTATCTGGTTTGTGGGAATATATAACGCCGTTAACCTGCTCGATGGTCTCGATGGTCTCGCTGGCGGGTTTATGTTCATTTTATTAGCTGGTTTGGCTGTTTCTGGCACCGGTGAATTTTTTCAGCTGAACGGTATTTTTGCACTCGTCCTATTGAGTTTTTTAACTTTTAACCAGCGCCCCGCTAAGCTCTTTATGGGTGACGCCGGAAGTCTTTTCTTGGGGTTTCATATTGCCGTACTGCCCCTCCTCTATGCTGCAAGAAACCCCGATTTAACGTCCCTGTCCATGACTCCCTTTATTTTGGTGACATCTTACCTTGTGGCTGATACTACCCGAGTATTTTTTACCCGTCTGGCCTCTGATAAAAATCCAATGACTGCTGACACTATTCACTTTCATCATTTAATTTTGCAACAAAGTGGCAGTTATTTGACCTCTATTGGTTCCATTTATTTTATTACACTGATTTCTGCAGTTGTTGCAATAATTAGCTTTCAGGTGTCTCTGTCTGTTAATGTAATGTTTGGCCATCTGGCTTTGTTACTATTGTTTATTCTCACTCCCCCGGTCCAAACTTATGTTCCCATAATTACCCAAACAATAAGGCCCTATTACACTTGGCAGAAAAACAATCGTACCCCTAAACCATATGTCTTAAGAACTATCTTCATGGTTATCTTGCTATTAGGTTTAATTTTGTCTGTTTTTCTCAAATATGATTTATCAGCTCTAATGGATTGGCAGCACGCACTGGCCGTTTTGCTGCTGCTGATTTTATCCATAATGAACAAGCATAATATAATGGTCATGTATGTAAGTCAATTGGTACTGATCCTTCTCATTACTGAAATCACTTGGCAGATGGAGTTAGATACTTTCCTCAAATTGTTTACTACCCTGATTTGTGTAACTTATTTAATTTTTAGTTTGGAACGCCGTACCGGCACCAGTATAAGTAAATTTTCCTCCTTGGACCTATTATTGATTATCAGTACACTTGGTGGTATTACTCTTTCTCTATTGGGGTTTCCTGTTTCATTCTGGTTTCCCCTGGCGCTCTTTGCCCTCTGGTTTGGTCTTGGATTTATTCTCCGACGTACCCTTTTCTTTTCCTCTCCCTAAAATCCCGCACCTCACGAATCAGATTTCCCACTTCTTAATTCTGTTTTCTAATCTTCTCCCCCTAGGGGGAGAACTAAAAAAAAGGGTTTATAATATATAATTTTCTTTTTTCAACCCACCGCTCATTACTGATCACCGATCACAGTTTACCGCCTTATTAAAATTTAAATTCCAAGCTATATGTCGGCAAAAAATACTGATCTTTATCATAAGTAACCGGGTGAAATCCTCCCAACCCAAAAGAAATGGCTTTGATATTGTCTGATTTATATGGGAACATATAATTAAAAGAAATATCGAGAGCAACCCCCAGGTTTTCTTTCAAACTGATATCTTTCAAATTCACAAAACTTCCTCCCACATATATTTTTTCATTTAAATGGAGCGTATATAAAACCTGCGGAAAAAATAAATGGGTCCAATTCTGATCAAATCGGCGACGAATTCCTACTGCAGTTGCCATATCTATGCTCTGAAATTTTAGAAACTGATAAAAAATCCCTATGTACCATGTTTCATGCCCTTCAGTATGATGTGAAACATATCCGTGGATATCTATCCTTTCTTTTATTCCGTAGCTGATCACCCCGTATGTCTGTCCGAATTCAATCTTGTCCCACGGATTCCAGGTCAGGGCTAGATCCAGATTCCCTTTCCCTGCTGCAGTACCATGATCATAACCGCCGGAAGCAAATAAAAGGCTAATGAAAAATGTCAATATTATTGACCAGCGGCTTTTAGTATTCATTAATTTTATAATACTGGTTAATCCATAAGGCCATCCTATCCGTAAACCTGCTGATCGGTACACTTTTGGCAGGTACTTACTCATCAGAGTAATGGCAAACTCCCATTATATTGCCTTTCGGTACATAATCCATCAGTAAATTTATCTATAACTGCATTTGTTTTCAATAACACTAACACTATAATTTGATTATAGTGAATTAAAAGTAAATATCAAAATAAGATATGTATAGTAAAATAATTACCCAATAGAATGCGAATAATGAACATATTACATCAGAGTAAAATCCAATTCCCGCCCTTAACTGAATCTTTATGTATTAAATCTAAATCAACTATAATTCTAATATTGATTTTGTCGTTAATAAATGGTCAGCATTTCGTTTCAGCAGATCCCTACGAAATAATAATATTTGAACAGGAACAATTCTTAAAAAATGTTCATAATCAATCTCTAATTATCCGACCATTGCTAAAAAAATATACTAATCCAAAGTGGTCATTAATTGTTAGAAATGAATTATTTATTAACAATAATAGGCCCAATTTGGAAAACATGGGTAACCGTTGGATAGGTAAAGGAACAGGTTTTTTTACTGGATTTAATCTTTCCTATTCAAATAAATACATTAGTTTAAGTATTGAGCCCTTTTATTTATTTGACCAGAATCAATATACGAAAAATGTCAATAGGAAGTCTCCTTATGGAGATGATCCAAATATTTTTAATGTATTAAATGATAATAGATATTTTATAGAACAACCCTATGTGACTTATGGTTTTCGTGAGAGTAAGTTATTTATTCATTATAAACAAATTGGTTTTGGGTTCAGCAATGCGAATATGTGGTGGGGGCCAGGTGTTCACACATCTTTAACAATGACCAACAATACAACAGGTTTCCCACATCTTATGATCGGCACATTAAATGAAAAGCGAATCCGCAATATAGGTATCAATGTACGTTATACTTTTTCCCAGCTAAATAAAGTATCAGGTAACCCCTATTATACTGCTTTAGTTTGGTCTGCCAGGTTTTACACACAACCAATTATAACTATAGGTTTATCGAGAAATTATTTATCAGGTGGCTTACCTACGGATAGGCCTTTTACAATATGGGATGCAGCATTACTACCATTTGAAGCATTATTCATTGATACAAAATTAAAAACATATCCAAGTGAATGGGAAGCACATGATTTCTGGGATCAAACTATGGCTGGTTTTTTAACCATCGATTTTCCAAAATCAGGTTTGCAGTTATTTATTGAACTGGGTACCGATGATCACCGACAGAACTTGATGGATTTAAGGTCACAACCAGATCATAACTCCGCTAGTATAATTGGTTTAAGGAAATATGGGTTTTTCAATAACCGATTTTTACTTGGCGGATTTGAATATGCAAATATTAAACAATCTTACACGTATAAATTTCGTGGTGGTGGCCATTGGTGGTGGAAGCACGACTATGCATACAGTACCTATGATGGTCGACGCTGGGCCGCCCACAGTGGTAGTGATTCAGACGATTTTTACCTGTTTTTTGGGTACAATGGTAATAATTGGACGTTCATTCCTGGGTTTAATTATGAAAGGCATGGCATAATTAGTGGCAATCCACCTGAGGTTAAAATTGAATTCAGATTTGATATACGGTTTATCTATAAAAATTATCGGATGAATATTTATTATGAAAAAGAAATAGTAAACAACAGCGAATTCGTACCTGATAATAAGCTAAGAAGTAATATTTTTTGGTTGGGACTTGAAAAAGATTTGAGCGGTTTGATTAATGGTCTTTCAGATTAATTTTATAATGGTGTTATATAATAATTGAAATTTTTGATCATCATAATATTTTCGGTGAATTTGGTTTCTGATCAATTAATTTCACCTGTCGATCCATTTAATCTGATCAAATATGAACAGAAAAATTATTTTCAAAATAATAGAAACCTTTTTCAAACACTCCTACGGCCGCAGTTGATTAAAGCAAGTAACCAATGGTCGCTAATCGTTAGGAATGAACTATTTTATAATGATGGTTCACCCAACTTGGAAAACATGAGTAATCGTTTAGTAGGGAAAGGTGCTGGATTATTTACTGGAGTCAATCTTTCCTATTCCAGCAATTTTGTTAGTTTCAGTTTAGAACCATATTATTTTACCAATCAGAACAAAGAAGTCGAAGATCTAAATAGGGAAGGGGTGTTTACCCGCCTTAATGATGTACAACAGAAAATTGAAAAACCTTTTGTCTCCTTCGGGTTAAGAGAAACACAATTATATTTTCATTATAAGGAGCTTGGTTTTGGTTTCTCCAACGCCAATATGTGGTGGGGGCCAGGTTTACATACCTCATTGACCATGACCAATAATACCACTGGTTTTCCCCATATAATGATGGGGACAATACGAGAGAAACGATACCGTAATGTTGGTTTCAATATCCGCTATGTATTTTCGCAGCTGGACAAAACCGAGAATAATCCTTACTACACCGCTTTGGTTGGAACGGCCACGTTTTACACTGAACCAATTATTACTATAGGTTTCAATCGTAATATGCTTTCAAGCGATCAATCAAATGGTAAAGAGGTTTCAAAATTTGATGCTGCTACCATTTTATTTCGTCAATCAATAAACATTAAAGATACCTACCAAACACTTGCCGCATATTTTATACTGGATTTTCCCGAGTCCGGTCTAAAAGTATTTTTTGAATTAGGAACCACTGACAGGTGGCAGGATTGGACTGATTTTCTTAATTATCCAGATCATGGTATCGGGAGTATTTTTGGTTTTCGTCAATATGGTCTCTTTAATAATCAAAATTTTGTAATGGGCTTTGAATATGCAAGATTATTGCTGGGATCTTTTTGGGAAAAAAGACCCACACCAAATTGGTATGGCAACCCGTTATTTGATTATTCCAGCTACGATGGCCGCCGCTGGGCCGCCCACAGCGGCGCCGACTCT
>CAJWYZ010000103.1 GCA_913049525.1 uncultured Fidelibacterota bacterium
GGTGGAATCTTTTCTATCACGCTCTAGCATCTCAGCGGTTAATTCCTCCAGAGAAACTACTTCACCTTTTGCTTCCATTTCTTTTTTACGACGTCTGGCTCTTTCATGAATATCTGCTACAAGAAAAAATTTATGATCAGCATTTGGGAAAACCACCGTACCAATATCTCTTCCTTCGAGAACCACATTCAAACCTTCTGCCATTTTTCTCTGATATTGTACTAATTTTTCTCGTACCTCTGAAATTGCGCTCACCTGGCTAACAAAATCGGTCACTTCAACTGAAGTAATCTCGGCTGAAATATCGACACCATCCATCAACAATGCCGATTCACCTTCTGCAGCAAACTCAAATTTAGTATGAGTTAAAAGATGATTTAACTGGGCTGCGTCTTCCATATTCACATCTTCCTGAATGCATTTCAAGGAAATACCTCTATACATTGCACCGGTATTAATGTGGATAAACCCCAGTTTTTCCGCTACATTTTTTGCAGTGGTTGATTTACCAGATCCAGCTGGCCCGTCAATTGCAATTACCATCTCGTCGAAAACTCTCTTTTAAAAAAGCCGAGTAATTTAAGTACCTTTACCTTATTAATAAAATATTTCTCTGCATTATTCATGGGAAAGTATTTATTCAAAAAACATTATCACTAAAAAGTTCGTTAGAGTTACCTTTTACTTCGGAATCCCCTCTAATAGCTTTTTAGCTTCATTTTCTTTTAATATTTGATATTTACCAGGGGAAATTTTATCAATTTCCAACCCTGCCACAGATTGACGATGTAAATGCACTACTGCTGAGCCTAAGGCTTTGAAAATTCGCTTGACTTCGTGATTCTTTCCTTCTCGAAGAACTACTTTCCAGTAAATTAAGCCCCCCTTTCTATCAAGACGCTGCAGTTCTCCCGTCGCTTTTGTACCATCTCCCAGATCAAGACCCTTAGATAAATGCCCCCTCTTATCCCTAGAGATATTTAACTTAGATGCAACAATATAGACCCGTTCTATTTGGTTCTTGGGGTGCATGAGTTTATTTGCCAATTCACCATCATTGGTAACCAATATGGCACCGGTAGTATCCCTATCTAATCGACCCACCGTAAACAGGCGGTCATCACTTGGTACTAAATCAATGACACATTTTCTACCCTGCGGATCCGATGAGGTAGAAATATACCCTTTTAATTTATTAACAAGATATACTTTCGTTTTGGGAAGAGAATTAATTGGCATTCCATTGCAAACTATAACATCATCAGCACCCACTTGATAGCCAAAATTTCTTTTTACATGACCATTAATCACAACTTTTCCTTCTTCAATAAGGGCATCACATTTACGCCTGGATGCCACTCCCGCACGAGCAAGAAATTTATTCAGTCGCATGATCGTTCTCAAATAATACAGGGTCGGGGTTATCACCCATGAGTTCAGAAAGTTCTTTAAGTTTTGGTAAATCAGCTGTGTTTTCAAGACCAAAAGATTCAAGAAATATTTGGGTTGTACCAAAGAGAAGCGGACGACCTACTGTTTTCCCTCTGCCTTTCACTGTTATGAGTTCTCTTTCCATAAGCGTATTTACCACAGATCCACATTCAACGCCTCGAATTGATTCCACTTCCGCTTTGCTTACTGGCTGACGATATGCAATAATAGAAAGGGCTTCAAGAGCAGGCCTGGAAAGCTGCAATTTTCGGGTATTTTTAAACATGCGTTCAATGTATATATGATAATCACCATGGGATAATATTTGAAACCCTCCTCCAATTTTCTTAATAATAAGCCCTTTTCCAGATGTTTCATATTCATTACTTAATTCATCTATAATAGGAGCTAATTCAACCATATTTTCATCTTGAATAATATGATTAAACCGAGCCTGGGTTAAGGGCTCTGGAGATGCAAAAAGCAACACTTCAACTAAGTGTTTATAATCCACTATGCCGCAGCTCTCATTAGTATTAATTCCCCAAAGGGTTCATTCTGTTCTATTGTAATTTGATTGGTACGTAACATTTCCAGTATTGCCATAAATGTCACCACAATTCGCAATCTTGTTTTCAAAATAGGTATGAGTATTGTAAAGCTTAGTCTTTTTGTAGAATTAATCTCTCCAATTAGAAAAGCTATTTGTTCATCTAACTGAATAGGATCTTCATGTAGTTCGTAGGGGTTCACATCCGGCAAACGATTAATAAGTTCTTGAAAAATAGATGATAGGGTAAAAAGGGTAACATTCTGAACGGGATTTATCTTTTTCTCAGAGCCTGCATCATAAGCCATGTCTTGTCCGAGAGGGAAATGCACTGCGTGATCACTATATATTTCCTGTAATTGTTCGCCTACTTTTTTGTATTGCTGATATTCTAACAATCGCTGTACGAGGGGGGTGCGCGGATCCTCAATCTGCTCCACATCCTCATCTGACACAGGCAACAACATTTTAGCCTTAATTTTCATCAGCAAGGAAGCCATATATACAAACTCTCCTCCCAGATCAATATTCATCATATCCATCAATTTCATATAATCTAGAAATTCCTTGGTAATATGAGCTATAGGAATATCGTAAATATTAAGTTTATCTCTCTGAATGAAAAAGAGGAGAAGATCCATCGGGCCTTCAAAATTTTCTACTTTGACTTGATAATCCATTATATTTATCGAGCCGGCTGAATAAAACCTACTTTGCGATATACCTTAGAGAGGGTCTTTCTCCCGCGATAAAATGCATTTTCAGCACCCTTTGCCAACACAGATTCTAAATAATCTTTATCTTTACTGATTTCATTATACTTTTTCTGAATGGGCTCCAAAAATTCAGCTATCACATTTCCCAAGTCTGCTTTAAAATCAGAGTACATTTTACCGGCGAACTGAGCTTCTACATCTTTTATGGAGATATCGGCAATAAGAGAATATAACTGCACCAAATTAGATATTCCCGGCCTGGCTTTATCCATTCTAACCTCAGAGCCTGAATCTGTTACCGCACGTTTAATTTTTCTCTTAACAATATCCGCTGAATCTAATATGGCAATTAGGTTGTTCAGATTTTCATCAGATTTAGACATTTTCTTTTCAGGCTCTTGTAAACTCATAATGCGTGCACCGGATTTAGGAATGCATGGCTCAGGCACTACAAATGTATCTGAATAGGTAGAATTAAATCGAATTGCTAAATCTCTTGCTAATTCTAGATGTTGTTTCTGATCAGCTCCAACGGGCACAAGGTCAGCCTGATACAATAAAATATCTGACGCCATAAGAATAGGGTACGTGAAAAGACCAGCATTAATATTGGCAGCATGTTTTTTCGATTTATCTTTAAACTGAGTCATGCGATTTAATTCACCCATATAAGTGAGGGTACTGAGAATCCACATAAGCTCTGCATGTTGAGACACATGAGATTGAATGACAATGGTAGATTTTTCCGGATCAATTCCACAGGCAATATACTGTGCCACATAAGATAGGCAGCGTTGCCGCAACTCTGCAGGATTTTGTCGAACCGTTAACGCATGCATATCCACCACCAGAAAAATACTGTCATGAGTCTCCTGTAGACTCACCCAATTTTTCAGCGCCCCTAAATAGTTGCCAATACAGAGATGTCCGCTGGGCTGAATGCCGGATAGAAGGATGGGTTTTTGTTTAGTTGACATTTTTAGTTTTCTCCTGCATAAATAGATAGGGTCTCCAAGAACTCTGAAAGTGTTTTACAAATTTTTGCAGATGCAATATCATAGTAGGCTTACGAGGTATCTTTGATAAATCCATTTGAATATTCCTTAGTAATTGATTGCCTTTTTTTGTATTACATGGAACGCAAGCGGCTACCAAATTTTCCCAACTATCTCCTCCACTTTTATTGCGAGGGATGATATGATCTATGGTCATAGGAACCGATTTTGCTCCACAATATTGACAAGTATGATTGTCCCGTTTTAAAATATTTTTACGGGATAAGACAATTTCTTTCCTACGAATTTTTGCATATTCCTTCAATTTTATTACACTTGGCAGAGGCAGGGATAAATATACAGAATGAATTATTTCATGGTAATTTTCCAGCGATTCCACCTTTTCACTCAGCAGCAATATAATTGCTCTACGTGCACCAATAACCATGAGAGGCTCATAACTCTGATTTAATACCAATACCCTTCTATTTAAAATAGCAGCCATCAGCCCACTACCTTATCAGCAATAGAATAAGTATTAATAATTGATTGGCTCAGCCACTGATTGAACCCTACATCTCCTTCATTTATAGATTCTATTTTTACTTCACCGGAACAGTGTATAATTTTACCCTCTCCCAATGAAAATGCCACATGATTTATTTTTCCATTTTCAGCAAAATATATTAGATCACCAGGCTTAGAATCCGCTACACTTATTTCACTTAACCAGGCGGTTTTAACCTGCATTCCCGTATCTCTGGCGATGGATATACCCATTGTGCTAAGAATCAGTTGAACAAATCCCGAACAATCAAATCCAAAAGCACTTTTACCACCCCAAATGTAAGGCGTTCCTAAAAGAGATTTTGCTAAATAAACAAGATCTGACCGTGAGTTTTCTGGACATGGTTTTTGGGCAGGAATTTTACCGGAAATCTCACCGGGAAGAGCAATGGTAATAAATTGCGCATTCTTATCGATTACAGGAACCTTTGTTCCGAATGATAACATTCTGCGCTTACTACCCTCATCTTTTGAAAAAGAAACTGGAATAAAACGATCTGTTAAGGTTGTCCAATGTGGGAATGATTGTATATCTTCAATAATGTAAAATATATATATCCAGCCCTGGTATCCATCCTCCTGTCGAATATGAAACCAAAGCTTTTCTTCCTCTAATATTTCCACTATTTCCCACATGAGAGCCTGGGTGACTATTTCAGAATTAAATCGAGGCTCCCTATAAATAGAAGCTACTGCTGTAGAAATAACTGCCTTTCGGCTCATCGATTTTTCACATACTCTATAAGCTTTTTGCCAATTTCCGTATTATCCATAAAGGCATCAAACACTTCAGAGCCGGGACCCGTTGCCCAAATAGGTACAAAGTTAGCCGAATGATAATCAGAGGTGAAGCGAATGTCTAGATTTGAATCACTAGCATCATGAACTGCTACTCCACCACATTCATGGTCAGCTGTGAGCACAACCAACACATCTGGATGACTC
>CAJWYZ010000104.1 GCA_913049525.1 uncultured Fidelibacterota bacterium
GAGATAGGTCTATAATTTGTTGCCCAACTTGTTGGATTATTATAATCTGTTAGACGAATATCACTATAATTGGTAACACCAGCCATGGAATAGGGCCTGAATTCAAACTTATCCGGAGGATAAATTCCTTGAAGTCCATGTAAATGCCCATATTTAGATACAACACCCTCCACATCAAGGGGAAATGCTACCCAGGTAACAGTTTCATATTTTCTTTGGATAAACCGGGTAATATTTAGCCCCCATGTGAGCTCATCACCCGAAAAGAAAGGGAGATTTGAAAATGGTATTTCCATCTCAACCACCCACCCAAAATCTGTTATTATTGCCTCAGCTTCCCAAATTGCATTCCAATCAGTATCATAATCTTCATCATTATAAATCATTTCATCAGATAACACCCCTGATGCATTCACCGCAAAAGAAAAAGCTGTCTGATGGTCATGGCGGCTATCCAATTCGATACTAAGCCAATCTGCCTGCTCATCAAAGGCCCCATACCAGTCATCCCGGGGAGCCAGTTGACGGACAATTTCAGAAGGCTCAGAGTCATACATCCGGGCGGCGACATAAAGTGCCTGGTTATCGTAAGTTATATACACTTCTGTGTTCTCTGTTGGCTCTGCCATATTATCCGGTTCTTCCTGAATAAAATCGGTAATGGGTAAAATAGATGACCAAATAGCATCATCCAACACACCATCGATACTAGGGGCATCAGAGACAGCTTGTATATAATACACTTTGCCCTCTTTTTCAGTGGCAAATGGTTCCTGTTCCGTTTGAGATAAAACTCCACCAATGAATAAAATCAGTAGGAAAATCTTAAACTTTAAATTTATTATTTTATGATTAATCAATTAATTGTCAGGTGAGCAATAGCTGAAAATTACCCTGAACTATTTGATAAAGCAAAAATGGAATTGTATCATTTTGTAAATTATAATAATTTCTAAATTTTTACACCTAGTTATAATTCCAAAATATTGTAGTTTTGCTCACTAGGCGTAGACCATTTGTAAAGAAATTCCATTTAAAACTAAGGAAAATTAATGAAGATTTGTGTATTAATTAAACAGGTCCCGGATAAAGATTCTTCTCTCACTATAGCCGATGACCATCTCACATTGGTTGAAAATAATATTACATGGGTTTCCAATGAAAGTGACAATTATGCCCTGGAAGAAGCACTTCAGTTAAGGGAGAAGCATGGCGGTGAAGTTATTGCCTGTACATTAGGAAAAGACTCTGCCAGACAAGTATTGAAAGATGCTTTAGCTAAAGGAGCTGATCGGGGTATTTTTATATCGGACAGCTCATTTGAAAGTTTAGATGTACTTTCACTGGGAAAAGTTTTTGCATCCACTTTGGAGAAAGAAAATTTTGATCTCATTATGTCCGGGCTTCAATCTGATGATCAGGGAAATTCTCAATTGGGTTTAATTATCGCTGAATTATTAAATATGTCTCATGGAACTCTCGGTATGGGAACCGAGATTATAGATGATTCAACTATCAGATTAAAAAAAGAATTGGAGGGTGGGTGGTTCCAATGGACAAAATTAAGCCTGCCCGCCTCAATCAGCATTCAATCCGGCATTAATTCTCCTCGGTATGCTACCTTGAAAGGTATCATGATGGTGAAGAAAAAAACGGTAGATGAAATAAATGCAAGCGATGTTGCTTCTAGAGCATCGGCATCCAACATTACTGTTAAGAAGCTATATGTGCCGGATAAAACAAAGGAAACACAATTTATCGAGGGCTCTCCAGATGAAATATCTGAGCAATTAGTAAAGCTATTTAAAAACGATATAAAGGTACTTAATTAATTATGAAAATACTTGTTTATATTCAACAAGATGAAGGTAAAATAAATTCCGTATCCCTAGAAGCGCTTAAGGGTGCACAAGATATTGCAGCTCAAACAAACGGAACTGTTTCTGCCCTTAGTTTTAATGCTGATGTTTGTAGCCAATTAGCCGGCTATGATGTGGCAGAGGTCCTTGTAGTGGAAGATGACAATTTAAATACATTCAACCCCTTATTCTACCTGAAGGCATTGGAGGACATTGCTAAAGCTGAGTCGCCAGATATAATTGTTTTTGGGCACACATATGAAGCCCGTGATTGGGCACCCCGCTTAAGCGCCCGCTTGGATATTCCTTTTATTTCTGATTGTATTGGATTTAAAAATGAGGATGAGCTCACTTTTATACGATCCATTTACCAGGGGAAATTCAACTCAGATTCGGTTGTGAATAATGGGGCATTTATTGTATCATTCCAATCTGGGGCATTTCGGGTAGATGGGCTCCAATCAGGATCTGCCGATATTCGCCAAGTAACCGTGGATTTATCAGGAGCAGGTGACTCCATAGCTCCAGAAGAAAAGTTCCAGGAAGCTGAACAGGCCATTGATCTGAATCAAGCTGATGTGATAGTTTCTGTTGGGCGAGGAATCGGAAAAGAAGAAAATATTGAATTGGCTCGAGAACTTTCTAAAACATTGGGGGGAGAGATTGCATCATCCCGGCCAGTAGTGGATGCAGGCTGGCTGGAATCTTCCCGTCAGGTGGGGAGCTCTGGGCAAACCGTATCCCCAAAGTTATATCTGGCACTTGGTATCTCAGGCGCTATTCAGCATATTGTGGGCATGAAAGGATCCAAGAATATTGTTGTCATCAATAAAGATAAAAACGCACCTCTGTTCGAAATTGCTGACTATGGTGTAGTGGGAGATATTTTCGAAATTGTTCCAAAATTGACAGAAAAACTGCAAAACGCTTAATCTATTGACAGAACATCCTTTCACAATTATAGAGAAAATTGTTCTACTTTCAGGTATTTGCATATCCCTTGGCTCATTTTGCTTTGAAGTACTCAAGCGCCTGAGAATAGTTTTAAAAGGCACAGGGTCCCTCCCCCTTGACAGAATTGGCGAAAGACTTTGGCGAGTGTTTAGAGAAGTTTTTCTTCAGGAAAAAGTTATTCGTGGCCGTTTATTGCCTGGATTGATGCATGGCTTTGTTTTCTGGGGTTTTCTGGTCTTTGGCCTGGTAACGCTTGATCACTTCGCAATAGGCTTTGAATTTCCCCTCATGAGCCATGAAACTCATAAACTATATTCTTATGTGGTAATTCCATTCTCAATATTGGTGTCAATTGGTATTCTACATCTGGCATATCGTCGATTCATTACCAAACCTAAAGCCTTAGGAAAATTATCTCCCACCTCAGGGTTAGTGGCTCTATTTATTGTATTATTAATGGTTACCTACCTTTTAGGAGAAATGGAATTACAACCATTAGTCTGGAAAATTAATTGGTGGCTGCATGCCCTGTTAATATTGGCATTTCTCATATTGGTGCCTCGATCTAAGCATTTACATCTGGTATTGGGGCCATTTAATATTTTCTTTAAACCATTCCATCAGCCTGACCATACCCCAGTAAAAATTGATATGGAAGCTTCTGAAGAACAGTTAGATGAAATGCTATCAAATTTGACCAGAATGACTCAAAATCAAGCATTAGACATCTTTTCCTGTGTAGAGTGTGGTCGTTGTATGGATGTCTGCCCTGCATATCGCGGTGGAGGTATATTGAGCCCGAAGGATCATTTTATATTAGATTTGCGTCAACCTTTGCTGGAAACTGGGGATGTAGATGTTTTATCGCAAATAAATGTAGAAGCCGGTTGGGAATGCACCACCTGTCAGGCATGCTCAGAAGTATGCCCCGTTGGAAATCAGGTGGAAAAATCTGATGAAATCCGCCGGCTGCAGGTTCTGGTTGAAGGAAATGTGCCCCAAGAATACCAAAAACTATTTACCAATCTCCAAAATACGGGAAATACTGAAGGGGCAATATCCAGCTCTTTAGTAGATAGGTTGCCCAAATTTACTCCCGATATGGAGTATGTGTTCTGGCTGGGTTGTTTTGCCAGATATGAATTAGACCCTAATTTTACCAAATCAGTAGAAAATTTTGCAAAAATTCTAGATACTGCCGGTGTCAGCTATGGGATTTTGGAGAATGAACATTGTTCTGGAGACCCTGCCAATCGTTTAGGGGATAAACTTACCTATGCCATGCTTAGAGAGCATAATATGGAACAGCTAAAAAACTCCAGCAAAGTTGTTTCTATGTGCCCTCATTGTGTGGTAAACCTCCATAAGGAATATGCAAAATATGGCGATATTTCCTACAAGGTGGAGCACCATAGTCAACTCATAGGGCGTCTCATTGATGAGGGCAAAATTGGCGTTAAAATTGGAGATAATGGAAAAGTCACCTATCATGACCCTTGCAACCTATCTCGAATGTTAAATGTTGTTGATGCACCCAGAACTGCCATTGAATCGGTAACTGATGAATTTTTTGAACTTCCAGAATCTGGTAAAGACACACTTTGCTGTGGTGCAGGCGGTGGACTCTGGTGGAAGAAAGAAACCGTAGGTAAAACACATTTGGTCCGTGCAGAACAGGTAGTGGAATCTGAAGCAAATACTGTGGTTACAGGGTGTAATTTCTGCTATGGCATGATGAATCAGGGGTTAGATCCATTAATTCCTGATGATAGATCAAATATTCACGTTAAGGATATTTCGGATATTGTGGCAGAAAATTTAGCCTGATGGATGGAATTAAAGAGATATATGAGAGCCTCCCTCCTTGGCTCTGGTCTAAAATTTTGATGATTATCGGGCTTATTGTTATATTCCTCAGTCTTAATTACGCTGCCGTATCTAACAGACGAAAACGAAATAAGTGATCTGGGTCACTTTTTCTCCCATTCTGTAAAAAATTCTTGATAGAAATCACATTTCTGTGTTAACTTGCGTGGTCATAGGTTACTTCTTTATATCTAATAACAATGATTTTGTGTAGTATAAAAGAATAACTAAAATAAACGAAACTAAATAACTCGAATGAGGAAACTAGGAGGAGTAATAATGAAAAAGACAATACTTGTATTATGTGCTGTTTCGGCGCTTATGGTGGCACAGGATGCTGCTGGCTCGTATAAACTGACAGGGGTAGATGTACTGTATACATTTATAACCCGTGCTGAGAATACGCTTACCGTGACTGACGCCTATGGTCTTGGTGTAGTTGTACCGGTATCAACTATTCCTGCAGCAGCGCCATTTA
>CAJWYZ010000105.1 GCA_913049525.1 uncultured Fidelibacterota bacterium
AAATCATAAATTATTTCTCCTAATGGCATATCAAATATTAATTGAACCTTATTTGTAGATAGATAATTTGTTGATCTATATATACCTCTTTTACTCATACAAAGCTTCATAATGCTACCGATAAACTCAGCAGGTGCAATTATTTCAGCCTTTATAAAAGGTTCATTTATAGTATCAATATCGCCCTGTTCAGGCATATCTGACGGGTTATTAACTTGAAGAAGTTCTCCATTTTTTGTATAAACTTGATAATTTACATTGGGACAAGTGGTTATTAAGTTCATATCAAATTCTCTCTCTAACCTTTCTTGAACAATCTCCATGTGTAATGGACCTAAAAAGCCGCATCTAAATCCAAATCCAAGAGCGGTAGAAGTATTCGGCTCAAAGGATAATGCTGCATCATTTAATTGCAATTTTTCCAAACTTACTCTTAAATCTTCATAGTCTTGCGAATCAATCGGATACATTCCACTAAAAACCATAGGCTTGACGGGTTGGTATCCTGGTAGGGGTTCAGCAGCAGGGTCACTTTTTACCGTGAGCGTATCCCCCACACTTACTTCTGATACATTTTTAATATTTGTGACAATATAACCTACATCTCCTGCGGACAATCTCTTAACGGGAATTTTATTCATTTTTAAGATTCCAACTTCTGTAATTTCGTGACCACCAGGCTTTGCAAAATATTGAGTTGTCATCCCCTTTTCAAGGAAACCATCGAATATCCGCACATAAGGCACTACCCCGCGAAACTGATCATATTTAGAATCAAATATTAGCGCACGTGTTCCTTTCACTCCGGGAATCTCTGGTGGAGGTATTCTGTCTATGATAGCAGAAAGTACATTATTAACTCCTGTACCTTCCTTAGCGCTAATTTCGAGGATTTCATCTTCATTACAACCAAGTAAATCTATTGTTTGAGTAATTGCACTTTCCAAATTAGCATTGGGTGCATCTATTTTATTAATAATGGGAATGACAATAAGATCAGCATCGGCAGCCAAATAAGCATTACTGACCGTTTGTGCTTCTACCCCTTGTGAGGCATCAATTAATAGAAGTGCACCTTCACAAGCAGCCAAACTTCTGGAAACTTCATAGGTAAAGTCAACATGCCCTGGTGTATCAATAAGATTCAATTTATATTGAACCTTATCGGTGTGAATATATTCCATTTGGATGGGATGTGACTTAATAGTTATCCCTCTTTCGCGTTCTAAATCCATATCATCTAACACCTGCGACTGCATTTGTTTGGCTGTCAGGGTATGTGTTATCTCAAGCAAACGGTCTGCCAAAGTGGATTTCCCATGGTCTATATGGGCGATAATACAAAAGTTTCTAATAGCCTTTATCGACATAATTATAATTTAAAATTAAATGATAGAAAATTGTGCAACTCTATTCCCCAGTAAAATTTGGAGATCGTTTCTCTACGAAAGCTGATAATCCTTCTTTTGTGTCTTTGGAAGTAAAAAGTTTAGAAAATTCTTTCTGTTCGCAAGTAAGTCCTTGTATCAAATTTGTTCTGGAACTACTATTAACTGAGTTAATTGTTGCGGCAATAGCAATGGGAGCATTTTTTATAATTGATATGGCTAATTTTTCTACCGTTGGAATTAGCTCGCTTAATGAAACAACTTTGTTCACCAACCCAATTCTACAAGCCTCATCAGCGGTAATATTTCTAGCACCAAGGAGGATCTCCATTGCCATTCCTTTCCCCACAAGATGTGGCAGCCTTTGCGTTCCACCAAATCCTGCAATTAATCCTAACCCTACCTCTGGCTGACCAAATACTGCATTTTCTGATGCATAACGTATATGGCATGCCATAGCAAACTCACATCCTCCACCCAACGCAAAACCATTAATTGCTGCAATGACAGGAATTTTAAATTCTTCAATTTTTAGTGTTAACTTTTGACCATAGTTTGAAAATGATTCCGCCTCCTTTTCATTCATTTTGTTCATTGCATGAATATCTGCTCCAGCTATAAAAGCTTTTTCACCTTTTCCTGTAATAATAACTACTCTAACTGAAGTCTCATCCAAAATCCAATTTAATTTTAATTCCAGTTCTTTTAATACATCTATATTTAAAGCATTATATTGCTCGGGGCGATTAATTGTCAATGTACAAATATCGTTTTCTATTTCAACTAAAATCATTTCCATTATTTCCAAAAACTCCTACTAAATAAAACTACTACTGTAAATATTTCTAGTCTACCCAATAACATACAAAAACTGGTGAGCCATTTTGCTAAATCTGTTAAATGCCCCCAATTATCTGATGGACCAATTGCTCCAAGTCCGGGACCAATATTGCCAATTGCGGATGCGGATGCGGACAATGCAGTAGTAACATCTAAACCTGTCATTGATAATACTATTGCTGTAAAGACAAATATGAATAAATAAAATAAATAAAATCCCAATGTTGCTCTAACTACATTATCATCTATACTATTTTCGCCAATGGTAAAATTAAAAACTCCTTTTGGATGAAGTAATTTTCGAACTTCATATATGAGATATCTAAAAACCAAAATTGAGCGAATAATTTTCATTCCACCAGTTGTTGATCCAGCAGATCCTCCAACGAAGAGGAGAAAAAATACTAATGTTTTCGACATTGACGGCCAAGTTTCAAAATCTTCAGTTCCAAATCCAGTTGTGGTAATTAATGAAACTGAAGTGAAAATAGCATGTCTGACGGTTTCAATATTTATCTCATAATTGGAGGAATTAATAATATCAATAAAAAATAATATTGCACAAAATAACACCAGACTGAAGTACACTCTAAATTCTCTATCTTTAAAATATTTTCTCTTTCCTTTTGCAATAAAATAATAATGTAGTGAAAAATTTGTTGCAGCACAGAACATAAAAAATATTATAGTCCATTGGATCAATCCGCCATAGGCAGCAATACTAATATTCTTAGTTGAAAATCCTCCAGTAGCCATTGTGCCAAATGAATGACAAAAAGAATCAAACCACGGCATTCCTTCAATTCTTAATACTAAAGTTTCTATTAGAACAAAGCCTACATAAATACCCCACAATAATTTGGCAGTTTGTTTTACCCTTGGTGTTATTTTATCTGCCACAGGTCCAGCAACTTCAGCTCTAAATAATTGCACACCGCCCATTCCAAGCATTGGTAGTATAGCAATACTAAAGACAATAATTCCCATTCCACCTATAAAGTGGGTAAAACTACGCCAAAACAAGATTCCATGAGGAACCTCTTCAATTAACAATGTGCTAGAATGACCTAATACTGATGCCCCTGTAGTAGTAAGCCCACTCATTGCTTCAAAAAAAGAGTTTGTGTAATCTAATGTACCAGAAAAATAGAAAGGAAAGGCACTAAAAATAGCCATTGCAAACCACCCCATTGTAACTACTGCAAATCCATCATGAGTGGATAACTCTTTTTTTTCTTTACTTTTAAAAAGCAACATTAAAGTAAAGCCAGAGACAATGGTTACAGCGATCGACTGCAATAACGGGACAAGGTCACCATCATTAAAGATTAGACTACAAGCAACGCTGCAAAGCATTGATAAACCCAATATTATTAGAAGTACACCGATTATATAAAAAGACCGTCGTCTAATCATTTGAAATTAATTATTGAAATAATTTTTCTACTTTTGAGATACTTTCTTCTTTTGTAATTACCAATAATTCATCCTCTGCATAAATTTCTGTATGATTATTGGGGATAATCATTTCATTATTTCTACAAATTGCCCCAATGCATAATTCTTCAGGAATCTGATCTATGGTTAATTTTTTCCTAATATATCTACATTCCTGAACAACAGAAAGTTCTATGGCATCAACATTTAAATCTTCAAAACTAGAAACAGGCAAATCTTGTTGATCACTTCTAATTAGTTTCAATACTTCATTAACAGCAGAAATATTTTTACTCACTACAGCATCAACGCCGATTCTACGTACCGCCTTAAAATAATTAGTAGTAGTAATATGAAGAATAACCTGTTTTACTCCGTAATGCTTAACTAACAAACTTGCTAAAATATTGGTTTGCTCATTTTCTGTGGCAGCAATAAAACAATCAGTCTCTTGAATATTTTCCGAATTGAGAAAGTCTATATCAAGTCCATTTGCCTGAAGTATTAAAGTGTCTGTTAATGTTTTGCCGAACTTTTTTGCTTTTTCGAAATTTTGTTCAACAATTCTCACATTATAATCATACTGCAGGGATTTTGCTAACAATCTTCCAATTTTTCCAGCCCCTAAGATCATTATATTTTTCACTTTAAATGCAGGCTTTCCAGCCATTCGCTGAATTTCATTGATATCTTTTGCCTTTCCTATAAAATAGGCAATATCATCTTTTTTATAAATAGTTTCTTTTGGTGGAATAAAACTTTCATTTTCACGAATTACCAATGCAAGCTTATGTGGAATATAGGGATTAGACAATTCCACATTTTTTATATTTCTTCCAACAAGTGGTGAAGAATGGGCTATTTGAATGCCAACCATATTAATTTGACCATTTTTAAATTCTTCTAAATCGACAGCTGAAGTTTGCCGAATTAAATTTTCAATATCTCTTTGGGCAGCTTTCTCAGGATAAACTACATAATCAATTCCAAATTGTTCAGGGGTGATAATTGCACTTTCGTGTGAATATTCGGTATTACGTAATCGACAAATAATTTTTTTAGCACCCATTTCATAAGCAGATTTAGCAGCAACCAAATTCACCTCATCTATCCTTGTAAGTGCTAATAAATAATCAATATTAGTCATATCTAACTGTTGTAGTATTCTCTGAGAAGCACCATCACCAACTATCGCACGAACATCCATTGTGTTTGTAATCCTTTGACATTTTTCTTCTTTAATGTCAATTACAGTAATATCAAACTTTTCTTTGCTTAGTGCTTTTACGAGATTAAATCCAACTTCCCCAACACCGATTATTACAATTTTAATATCCATAATACTATTAATATTACTTGTTTATTTTTCTTCAATCCAACAGGTATAAAACAATAATATT
>CAJWYZ010000106.1 GCA_913049525.1 uncultured Fidelibacterota bacterium
GATGACTGGATATATTCTAATGGTGGTATCAAAGTTTTTGATCCTTCTGATTCATCTTGGATTTCAATTTATAATCCAGAAAAATTACCCGGCAATGATCCACAAGCATCTGTATGGTCCCTTGTATTTGATCAGATGGATTTCTTATGGGTATTGAATGAAAAGGGAATCAGAGGATATGAGTATTCTATTAAAGATAATACTATCACTTTGGATCCGATATTAGAATATGAAGATGGTACAGCATTAGATTTGCTTGCCCATGTGAGTTATACTAAAGGAAACCGCATTAGAGTGGATAGCCAGAATAATAAATGGGTCATTACCCACCAGGGTGTTTGGGTCATCCAGGAGAGTATGGTATTTTGGCCATCAGAAGAAGGCCTTCATCCTGATAATAGTGGCTTATTATCCGATATTGTATATGACGTGGCTTTTGATAATGATAAGGGATTAGCCTATCTTGCCACAGACAAGGGAATATCCATTCTCCAAATTCCTTTTGCAGACAATCCTTCTAAAAAGCAGAGTATGTATATTTCACCAAACCCGTTTATCATTCCAGATGATGACTGGGTAATAATTAAAAATATACCATCTGGCTCCATCATTAAAATAATGACTGTAACCGGCTTACTCATTAAGGAAATCAATTTACCTTCCAACGAGTCACAAGCAATTTGGGATGGTACAAATACTCGAGGAGATCGTGTTGGAACTGCTGTTTATCTTGTGTCTGCTCATCACCCTTCTGAGCGAAACAAAGTTTCTAAAATAGCGGTTATTCGTAAATAATTTAGACGATTACCCGTTTCTCAAAACTAAATTCTGCTTCCAATGCATCCACCACATTTCTGATCAATTCTCTGCGTTCATTATGAGGGAGAAAGGCACTTTTGAATCCATTAATAATGATGGTACGGATATCCTGCATGGTAAGATTGAAAGTATTTACTGCAAGGAGGTATTCATCAGTGAGGGTAGTATCTGAGATGAGTCGATTATCGGTATTCAGCGTTACCCGCAAATGCTGGTCTAAATAGTCCTTAAAGGGATGTGCTTTAAGTGAAGGAATTGATCGGGTCTGGATATTGCTCTTCAAACAAATTTCAAGTGATATTCTATGATCATTTACAAATGCCATTAAGTCTTTATTTTCTATTAATCGTGTGCCATGGCCAATGCGGTGAGCACCACAGGCGTGAATTGCCTGATGAATACTTTCCGGTCCATAGGCTTCTCCAGCATGGAGGGTTGCGTTAATATTTTTCTTTAAAATTAGTTCAAAAGCTTCCTGATGATGTTTTGCCGGGAAGTTCTCTTCCGCTCCTGCAAGATCAAACCCTACAACTCCCTTGTTTTTATATTGCACTGCCAGATCTGCCAGCTTCAGAGAAACTTCAGGAGATATATTTCTAATACCACATATTATAATACCAGTTTTAATTCCAAATTCACTCTCAGCCTCATGAAGTCCCTTTTTTACCGCATCTATAGATTCAGATGAGGTCATCCCTTTTTGGGTATGCAGGATAGGAGAATATCTCACCTCTACATATAAGACACCCTCTTCCCAGCAATCTTCAGCCAATTCAAATGCAACTCGGGATAACGATTCAGGCGTTTGAAGAACGGACAGAGTAATATCAAACTTTTCCAGATATTCTTCCAAATTTTTCATCTTCCCTTTTATGGCCAACATGTTATGTAAATCCTGTTGATTATTAGCAGGAAGCTGCACCTTTTGTTGTGCAGCCAATTCTAAAATAGTGGACACACGCAGGGAGCCATCTAAATGGCAATGGAGTTCAGCTTTTGGTAATCTTTTTAATATTTCTTTTGAAATTATCACTTTGATTCAGCGTGAAGATAGGTTTTGGGTGTATAATATTTAAGTACAAATAAAAATAACATGGATGTAACCATCATTGTGCCAGCAAAAAAGTAAAAATAGGATGCCCCAACTAATTTAGAGCTTCCATCAGAATTCTGAATAAAAGCATTCACCATAGCAGTGAAAATATTACCCAGAGAGACCGATAACATAAAAAATCCCATTATAAGTGATTTCATTTTATTAGGTGCCTGCGTATAGGAAAATTCAAGGCAGGTTATGGAAACCAATACTTCAGCGGCTGTTAATATGGCATATGCCACTACTTGCCATGCAATGCTGGGGGTCAGCCCTGCATCTAACCATGATTGCACCATACCTATTATAATAAATGACGGTACCGCAAGAAAGAGGCCAATGCTTATTTTTCTAAGAGGAGTTACTTCAAAATATTTTCCCATTAATGGATAAATAAAATATGCAAATAGAGGTGCTAATACTAAAATCATCACTGGATTAATTGCTTGAATTTGTGAAGGAAGCCAGTGTACTCCTAACCAATATCTATTTAAATTTTCAGCTTGAAGTACCCAGGTTGACCCTGTTTGATCAAATAGAGCCCAAAAGATTGCCACAAATAAATAAATAATAAATAATCGAGAAATTGACTTAATTCCAGTTAAACTAAATGTTTCCCGAATAAACCCCATCCCGCCAGGGGGGATATGAATAAAGACTTTCCTGCCTAACCAAAAGACCCAGGTTGCTATGAGCATGAGCCCTCCTGGTACTCCAAAGGCTACAGAAGGACCATACTTATCAAGTAAAATTGGTGTCAAAATAGTAGATATAAAAGCGCCTAAATTAATGGATAAATAAAACCAGCTGAATATTTTTTCCATGAGGTGAGAGTTTGATTTTCCAAACTGATCTCCTACATGTGCAGATACACAGGGTTTTATACCTCCAGCTCCAATTGAAATTAAAGTCAGACCAAGGGTTAATCCTAATCTGGTTTCATCCATAGCAAGTGCTAAGTGCCCCAGGCAATACACGATTGACAGTGCTACAATAGTTTTATATTTACCAAAAAATGCGTCAGCAATGATTGCACCCAATAAGGGAGTGAAATAGACTGCAGATGTAAATAAATGGTACCAATAGGTTGCATCTTCCTTATTCATTGGAGATAGTGCCCCAGAAGTATCCATTAAATATTTTGTCATAAAAATAATAAGAATACATTTCATTCCGTAAAAACTGAATCGTTCTGCTAGCTCATTTCCAATTATATATGGAATGCCTTTAGGCATATTTTTTGACGCTCTTGGTGCGGTTAAGTAGTTATTCATATCTCACTTTCATTAGTTTATTAATAATACCATGGTTGAATATACCGGGATATGAAAATAGGAAAAAAATAAAATGACAACCAAATAATAATTAAATGTGTAAATTTTTTCCTAATATTCTGGTGCAATTAAATGGTTTATCTGTACTTGAATTCATAAAATAATGGGTAGTTAATGGCAGAACGTAAAAATGAATTATAATTTAAGAAATAATATTATTACACTGATGAGCATAATACTTTTTAGCTCGTGCAGTACTATTATACCCATATTGATTCCCTTTCATGATTTACCTGCACCTACAGGCTCCTTTTCTGTGGGCACCCGTGTATTTAACTGGGAAGATAAAAAGAGAGAAGAATGGTTCACGGAAACTGCAGGTGATTTTCGAAAAATTGTAGTACAGGTTTGGTATCCAACTCATGCAGTAACTGGTGATCCTGAACCTTATTTAGATTATGCACAGCATCGTGTTAAACCTATTTCTGAACAGGTTGAACTTCCCCCATTTATGATCAAACATATACAAGATGTACGTTCCAATTCGTATATGAATGCTCCTCTTAAATCTAGAGCTGAACCATATGCTCTGGTGATATTTTCTCATGGACTGGGTGGAATGCGAATGCAGAATACCATCCAAATGGAGGAGCTGGCCAGTAGAGGTTTTATTGCCCTCGCTATGGATCATCCCTTTGATGCCAATCTTACAGTTTTTAATGATGGAAGTAGTGCAGATTACCGATCAGCAATTGTAGGAGAGGTGTCCGCAGAAGAATTTTGGAATATTCGGTTACCTCAGATAAATACCCGTGCGGCAGATGTATCTTACGTGCTAGATCATATTAAGGATATTCAGGCGGATAATGATGATTTTTGGAATATGGTTGATTTAGAAAGAGTGGGGATTATGGGGCATTCATTTGGTGGTGCGACGGCTATAGTGGCATCATCTAGAGATACCCGTTTGGATGCATGTATTGCCTTAGATGGTTGGCTGGTTCCTGTTGAACAATCAATTATTAAAAATGGATTAAATGTCCCCTTTTTATTTATGGGTCAGACTTATTGGTCTAATCCAGTAAATTACGAAAATCTGGATACTCTTATTGCTGCATCAACAGGGTCAGCTGAAAAAATAATATTAGATGGTACCAAACATTTTGATTATTCCGATACCCCGCAATTTAGTACGGCCAGTAGAAAATTTGGAATTTCAGGAAGCATGGATTTGGATGAATTGAGAAATGTATTAAATACTCGAATTGTTTCATTTTTTGAGTTAAACTTGCAATAATATAAAATTATCCCCGTAGTAAAAAAATAATGAATTCGGGGGATTAATATTTCATAAAACCAAAATTACTATTCAGCTACATCCAATTTTAGATTTCAAATTATTTAATTGTGACTTATATCTAACATTTATTTTATAATAAAATGTAACTTTATGAAAAATGAAGCATTAAAGGAGTTTAGTACTACAAAAGTATGAGATTGTTAACGAAAATATTAATGATACCGACTATGGCAATATTGTTTGCCGATCCTCCCGATTGGACAGATGGTAACCCTGGCTGGTATGGTGTATATGAGTTTCCTGCAACTATATCAGGCGGTATTGTCCTTAGTGATGGTATGAATATGGCTGAAGAAGGTGATATGTTTGGTGCATTTGATGAAGATGGCAATGTGCGGGGTATAGCTGTCCAGCTTACCCCTATTTTTGGAGATTATGAAGGGCAGATTGTATACGAAATGACATTGTGGAGTAATGCAGCAGATGATATTCTTTC
>CAJWYZ010000107.1 GCA_913049525.1 uncultured Fidelibacterota bacterium
AAATTCATGTTTGCTTTGTAAAATTTTGCTTCTGAACCTTCAAGGGATTTCTCTGCTTCTAGGAGCTGGGAATTTTTAGCTTCAAAAGATGTTTGAGCTGAGGATAATTTTTCTTCAAAACTTACCCTTTCTTCCTTTACCAATTCTAATTCTGCGATTAATTTTTCTTCTTCATTTTCAATTTCCATCTGCCTGAATTTTCGTTGGTACACTTTAAAATCATCATCATTATCATCTATAAACATCCAAATCATGGAAACCATGAAAATAATGCTTGAAATGGCAAACCATTTATTCAGCAGATTTATATTCCAATATCTTTCGTCGTTCAAAATTATGTCTCTTTTTTATTTAAATATTGAAGAACCATTCCGGGATAGCAATTATATATTTCAAATTAAATAGCCACCGGAGATACATTTTTATTGGCAGTGCAAACATTGTCAAACCAAATAACATCAGGGTTGAATACCGAACTGGCCCATAATGTTCAAACAAATTTTTTAATTTGGTTTTAGCCAGTAATAACGGCATTATAAATAGATACCCAATAACCGCTACAAATCCCACTGCCTCTCTTGCAATAATATTAGTTGGCAATCCCTTATTAAGGAGTTTGACCCATACATATTCAGAAAGGTTTACGTTCGTAAGTGGAACAACTTTATGGGGATCCCACCATTCAAATGGTCCAAAAAAGTTCCAGTTTGGACCACGAAAAAAAGTGCCAATTACAATTAGAAAAACCCATAGAACCATCCACCCATACATAAAAATAAAATAACCAACTCGTCTTTCCTTAAATGAATAATACCCTTCCCCTTTTTTATTAATATCCATATAGGGAATCGCCATCATTCCAACTATAATAAAAATGGGAAAGATAATTCCAGCAAGCCAGGGATCAAAATAAACCAACATTTCCTGGAGCCCCAGAAAATACCATGGCGCTTTTGAAGGATTTGGTGTTGCTGCTGGATTTGCAGGTTCTTCTAAAGGTGCCCCAATTAATATGGACCAGACAATTAAAAAAACCATGAATAAAATTAAGGCGATAAGCTCTATATATACTAAATCAGGCCACACCAATACCTTGTCATCAGGATCGTTCCATTCTTCCGGTTTTTCTCCCCGATCTAATCTTGCATCATTATTATATGCTTTTTTCATTCCCAGCCAAATAACAAAAATCATAGAATATATCATTAAAATGATGGGGATGTTATCTGGCTTGGTCATGGTGAGATTAAAATAGGGATCGAAGTATCCAATGATAAAAAAGAAGGTGATGGACATAAAAATCCAAAACGCACCTTTATTTGTCCAGAGTTTATAAATCCCCCATTGTTTATTTTTCTTGTCAAACCAATCGGTTGGAGGAAAAATAAATGGGAACGCTACTGTGAGCAGAGTAAAAGAAATTGTGGGTGCTGACAGAAAATCAAACAGGTCTTTAATGTAATTCATAAATATCCCTTATTTTACAATGGGCCGGAAATACCACCGTCTTTCCGAATTCGCCAAAAATGAACCGCCATAAAAATCATGGCAACAAATGGAACCGCTATACAATGCAACACATAAAACCGTAATAGGGTTGCCTCTCCCACAAATCTTCCACCTAATAAGGCAAATCGCACATCTGACCCCATATGCACTAGGTTGATATCGCCAATAGCCAAGAGAGACGCTCCTGGACCTTCATGGCCGATAAAGGGGTGAGCCCGTGCCATATTGGTTCCAACTGTTACTGCCCAAATCGCCAATTGATCCCAGGGCAAGAGATAACCTGTAAAACTGAGAAATAAAGTGATTGTCATAAGCAATACACCAACACCCCAGTTAAATTCACGGGGCGGTTTATATGATCCGGTCATAAATACTCGAAGCATATGCAGCCATACCGTGAGCACCATGGCATGGGCTCCCCACCTATGGAGCTCACGCATTATGCCCAATGGGACTTGTTCCGTTAAATCTATGATGTCGGTGTAGGCATATTCTACAGTAGGGCGGTAATAGAACATGAGCAGAATTCCTGTTATAGTTAGTACCACAAATAGGAAAAAAGACAAGCCACCCATACACCAGGTATAGCCAATTTTAACCGCATGTTTGGGAACACGAGCAGGATGTAAATGTAAAAAGACATTCCCTAATACTGCATACATTCTTTGCCTCCTGCTTCGAGGAACACCAGAGCGAATAATTGATTTCCAGACTTGGGATTCACCAAGTCGACTTAATAATGATTCTTTTTTTTCTTTTTCAGCCATTTGATTATTTATAAATTATATTTTTAAAAATGATTCTTCTATTTCCCACTCACCTTTTTCCCATTTAAACCGCTTGGTTTTATCCACAATTATTTGTCCATCAGATGCGAGAGAAACACTATGACGCTCTAGAGGTCTCGGTGCCGGACCTTCAAAATGTACACCTGTTTTTCTAAAACCACTTCCGTGACAGGGACATTTATATTTCTGCTCAACTTCTAACCAATTTGGTGTACATCCTAAATGTGTGCACACTGTTGAAAGAGCATAAATTCCTTCATCATTTCGTACAACCCATACGGCATACTTTTTCTTAAACCGGGTATCTACCTTGCCAATGGTAAAGTCATCTGGGTATCCAATTTTGAAAGACTGAGGAGGTTCAAATAAAACATTGGGAAACATAAATCGAATCATCGAGGTGAAAAAACCACCCGTTGCTCCTGCAAATGCCAGCCATCCTATTGAGAGCCAACCAAGAAATCCTTTTCTGTTAAGATCTTTCCCTGAATCTGAATTAATTGAGGCTTTTGGTATTACTTTTTCTGACATTTATATTTTCCTGTTATAGGTTTTATCCAAAGTTTTTATAGCAATATCCCTTATTTTCATATTATTATCAAATGTGGCTAATTTTAAAAGATTGGCTACAAAATTATCGGACGGATATTGAGAAGAAACCTGAATCGCAACCAATATCGCCTGTACTTTTTCTTCTTCATCTACTTCGCTGAAATTATTTAAATACGATCTGTCCAATAGGTTATTGATAATTGGGTTGCCGGATATATCTCCCAATTTTGCTAAGGCAATGGCTGCATCCCAGCGAATATTGGGTTCTTCGTCTTCCAATAGATTTTGTAATTCAGAAATCACTGATGTATCTCCAAGCGATCCTAAGGTAATGGCGGCTGCAAGTTTCTCCTCGTTAGAGCTTGATCCTTGAATGAATTTTTTAACCTTATCTACACTGGGTACATATCTTAAAATACCTAGAGCCTTTATTGCCGCGATACGACTACCTTCATCTTCATCCTTCAAGCCCTCAATAAGTGTAGGACCAAATTCCTGTTCCCCTGTTCTGCCCATTGCTAATGCCAAATACATTCTAACCATAGGATCATCATGAATGGACTTTTTATAGACTGTAATCATCTTATTTTTAAATCCAGAATCAAGAGGTACTAACTCTGGGTTTGATAGTAATTTTGATAATTCATAGGCAGATTGCCAACGCTTGGTAGCAGAACCAATCTGTACATTTGTAAGATATTCATGAGGAGAATTTGTTTCATAGGTTAATACCTTGAACATGAAAAAAAACATCACTCCAAAGATTGTGATCATTAAAGGGATAAGAAAAAAAGCATAGTATAAAGTGTATACCTTAGAATTTTTCTCCTGCAATTGTTGTGTAGATTCAGCCATTTATTATTGGTAAAGGTAAAAAATTTTCCAGAAAATTAGTCTGTAATTTACAGGTATTATAAATTATGAAAAAAAGAGTTATTTACAGGATTTAATATTGAATCTAATCAGATTGACTATTGTTAGTTTTATCTGCTTTAAGTAGATGGGTGACAATTCCATTTAATTTTTTAACTTCCTTTTTCAGTGTCACCACTTCACTTAGGGAAAACAGAACAAAAATACTACAGCAAATACCTATAAGTATATACAAGGATTCCAATTTAATTATTTTCCTTTTTCCCTAATTTTCGGAATTCAAATGTGAGCAATATAGGAAAAATAAGTAGTATTCCCAAACTTATGAACATGCCTAAAACCACCAATTCCAAGTTTGCCATCAGCCATTCCAAGGTTAGCCAGTCAAACATCATAATAACCCATTAAAAAACTTTTAACACCAACCATAGGTATAACACCATTAGACCGGTGCAAATAATCATGGATATCCATTTAATGAATGATGATTCTGTTTTTACTGACATTAATTAATGGTCTTTAATTTCTTTTATACTTCCATCTGAATTGTAATATGTCCAACGCCCTTTTGGAGAACCATTTTTTAAAATGCCTTCACGCATTTTTAAGCCATTTTCAAAATAATATATCAGTGTCCCGTTTGGCACTCCCTTTTTATAACTGCCTTCATACTCGCGCTGACCATTGGAATATTCGTTAAATAATATCCCTGAAAACGGATCTTCAGAGTCTAATAAATATATTTTCCCCTCAAATTGTACCGTTTTTGAAATATGGATCTCAAGCTTTTCATCGCAGGAGAACTGAAGTAGTGCAATACTAATCAAAATGCTATTTCTAAGGAATTTACAGATATGAAATTTATTGACCAAAGAGGTCAAACAAGCAAGGAAATAGAGGGAATGTCAGCAGATTTTTTAGTATGAAATAATCAAGTACGATGACATGGCAATTTCAGGGCAATATCCATCGCCTTGACAGGTAGGTGGAGTAACACAGTTATTTCCTACCACCCTGCAAGCATCATAATCAATGACGTTTTCATCGCCAATACTGACAAAATCTGTAATGTCAACAATGTATGGGGCAACATCCATTCCTGGGCACCATCCGGCACGTCCGTATCCCCACGTACCATATTGATTAGGCACAACGCCTTGAGGAATCGTTTCTAGTTCCATACAGTAATCATTATTTCCTGCTTCCGGATGAGATTTTGAAAATTCTCCTGTACCTC
>CAJWYZ010000108.1 GCA_913049525.1 uncultured Fidelibacterota bacterium
GTCATGACAGAAATTAATAAGCACCGAATTTTTTCAGGATCAAGTATTTCAGCAGAGGGAAGATATGCAGATGAAAAACATGAATTGGTTGTAAGTTTAATGCTCAATGGTAAAATAAATGTGGAAACCACTAATCAATTAACCATGGTAAATCTACCCACCTCCAATACGTTTAAGAATTCTTCAACTAAAGTATCATCTGATATAGGGCTTGGATATCGATATAAAATCTTGAATAATTCTGGAATGACAGTAGAAATACACAATAAATCTCCCTTTAATATTCCAGAAAATGCAGCTATTTTTAATATAATGCCTCCAAGGGAGGAATCAATTCATTTTGGTGGCTATTATCAAATTCGAAATTCTAAGATTGGTTATTGGAATAATCTGAATATGAGGGGTGGAGCTTATGCAAAAAAATTAGAATTTACAGATGGTGTTTTCAAAGATGTAGGTGGAACAATAGGTTTTGGATTGGAATATTTAGGGAACACTCAATCTATTGATTTTGCATTTCGTTTTGGGAAAAAAGATAGCAGATTAATAACTGGAGAATATGAAGAATATATTAGTTTTCATATTGGTATTACAACTGGAGAAAAGTGGTTTATGAAAAGAAGGAGAAAATAAATTGAAAATTAATTTAATTATACTGAGCATTATTGTGATGGTTGGTTGTGTTCCACCAACAACGGAATCACCATCAACCAATGCTGAAGTCTATGCAAACTTAGAGGACTGTGAACCTTGTCTGCTACTGTTAAATTTCGCTTCATCTAATTATCAAAATAGGGATTGGCGAGGAGCAATAAATAATTATGATCAATTACTTAAGTGTAATTGCGGAAAGGTTGATCCTGAAAACACTTTTAAGTATATGGCATATTCTTATCAGCAATTAGGTCTATATGATAGTGCTGCCTATATTTTTAAACAGGGGTTAAAATATACACCTGATGATATTGATTTATTAAAGATGGCCGGAGAAAATTCTGGTCGTTTAGAAAATTATGAAGATCAAATTTATTACTTTGATAAAATCCTCAGCTTTGAAGAAAATAATCTTGAAATATTGGAGATGCTCAGCAATGTTTATAGAGATAGGGAAATGTATGAGGATCAGGTGAGTATCTTAAATATTTGGCTTAATTATGAACCAACCAGTAAAAATGCAAATGCAGAAAAAAAAGCAGCCTTTGCAGCATTGGGGAAGGATGAATCGGATGTTGATAGAGAGCGTTGGGAATCTGAAACATCCAATATTCAATATGGTTTGGATTATATTCGATCTCTTCAAGATGCAGGTAATATTGAAAAAGTTGTTGAAGTATGCAAGGAGCTATTGGTTTACGAAAAATACAATACAACAATTCTCCGTAGTTTAGGGGATGCCTACTTGAATCTTTATAAAGAAGATGAAGCTTTAAATATTTATAATACATTGGCAAAGGTTGATCCAACAAATTATGATGTAGCTATTGATATCTCAAAAATACTTGTGAATAAAGAAAAATTTTCAGAGTCATTGGAATGGGCTGAAAAAGCTGTAAGCATGAGTGGTCAAGCCGGAGAATCAATTTATCAAAGAGCAGAAGTATATTTTTCTGTGGCAGAGTCATGTAGTGGTGACCCTCTAACTTTTTGGGATAAAGTAGTTTATGAAGTTTCCTGGGAAGATTATAAAACAGCATCAAACAAAGGGTATAGTCAGGCAAAAACAAGACGTGATTTTGTTGGTGAAAATTTTATTACAACACCTGCTGATTGGTTTATGCGACCCGATGGTGAAAAAGAAGTTGAGCCCCAAGGTGAATGTTACTCCTGGATTAAAAAATCAGTTAAACGGAAAATATGAAAATATTTCTCGCAACAGATCATGCAGGATTTGAGCTTAAGGAGTTTATTAAATCCCATTTAAATGCACTAAATCATGAAGTTGAAGATTGTGGGGCGTTAGAAATGGATCCATTAGATGATTACCCTGATTTTATTATTCCTGCAGCTCGAAAAGTTGCATCAAATCCAAATTCAATGGGCATCATTATGGGGGGATCAGGTCAGGGTGAAGCAATTGCTGCAAATCGGATAAAAGGTGTAAGAGCTGTTGTATATTATGATGGTCCCATGGAAATTGTAAAATTATCACGTATGCATAATAATGCAAATATTCTCTCATTTGGTTCACGATTTATTACCCATGAAAAAGCGGCTGAGGCTGTTGATTTATGGCTGAATGAACCTTTCGAAGGAGGAAGACATAAGCAAAGAATAGATAAATTGGATAATTAAATGGAAAAATTAATCATAGCTGACCCTGAAGTTTTTAATAGTATTGAGCAAGAACACCATCGCCAACAAAATACATTGGAAATGATCGCGTCTGAAAATTTTACCAGCCCAAACGTAATGGAAGCTGTTGGTTCAGTTTTAACCAATAAATATGCAGAAGGATACCCCGGAAAAAGGTATTATGGAGGATGTGATGCTGTTGATATAGCAGAAAATTTAGCTCGAGATAGGGCCAAAGAATTATTTAATGCTGAATATGCAAATGTACAACCTCATTCTGGATCTCAAGCAAATATGGGTGTATATCTGACGCTCTTACAGCCTGGTGATACCGTTATGGGACTCAATTTATCGCACGGTGGACACTTAACCCATGGGAGCCCTGTTAATTTTTCCGGTAAACTCTATCAATTTATTTCCTATGGTGTAGATAAAAATACGGGAAGAGTAGATTTTGACGAAGTTTATGTATTGGCGAGGAAACACAAACCAAAACTAATAGTGTGTGGAGGAAGTGCCTATCCACGGTTTATAGAATTTGAAATGTTTCGCCAGGTTGCAGAGGATATTGGCGCTTTTCTTATGGCAGATATTGCTCATCCATCAGGGTTGGTGGCAACAGGGATTCATCCATCACCTTGGCCCCATTGCCATGTGGTAACTTCTACAACTCATAAAACTCTACGCGGTCCAAGAGGTGGATTGATCCTGGTTGGGAAAGATTTTGAAAATACATGGGGCGCCATTGCGCCTAAATCTGGAAGAGTGAAAATGGTCTCGGAGCTCATAGATTCTGCAGTAATGCCAGGTATTCAAGGAGGTCCGCTTATGCACGTTATAGCCGGAAAAGCAGTTGCCTTTGGGGAAGCCTTAAAAATTCCCTATATTCAGTATTGTGAGCAGATTGTAAAAAATGCAAAAATTTTGTCTGAAACATTGTTAAATTTAGGCTATGAAATTGTTTCGGGTGGTACGGATACGCACTTAGTTTTAATTGATTTGACTCAAAAAGGAATATCTGGAAGAAAGGCAGAACATGTTCTAGAAGAAGCCGGTATTACAACCAATAAGAATATGGTTCCCTTTGACGAAAGGTCACCAATGGTTACTAGTGGAATTAGAATTGGTACTCCGGCATTAACCACCCGAGGATTTAAAGAAAATGAAATGGTGAGAGTTGCTAATTTAATTAATAATGTCATAAAAAATATTCAAGATGAGACGGTCATTGAAAATACACGTACATCAGTATCAGAATTATGTGTTGAATTTCCAATTTATGAGGATTTTGCAATAGATGAAATGTCCCAGTTGTAGTATTGAAGATTCAAAAGTTGTTGATTCACGCCCTATTCAGGGGGGAGAAGGTATCCGCCGAAGACGGGAATGTAATGCATGTAATTTTCGGTATACCACTTACGAATATGTTCTCGAAAACCCGGTTAAAGTTATTAAAAAATCTGGTGAGCGTGAAGAATATGATCGGGCAAAACTTGAAAAAAGTTTCAGCATTGCCTGCGAAAAACGTCCTATTCCAGAAGAAAAAATCCAGCAGGCAATTAATAGAATTGAAGAAAAAATCAGTAATATTTCAAATATTGAAATTGAAGCATATCAAGTTGGTGGACTAGTTATGGATGAATTAAAAGAAATTGACAAAGTCGCATTTATTCGCTTTGCTTCAGTCTATCGTGAATTCAAAGATATTGGTGAATTTCAGGCTCAAATTGAAGATCTAAAAGAATAGCCATTTCTTTTTGACTCTATTTGAGTTAATATAATAATATGTTCCGTTTCTTATTTTACCCTTTTAATTTACTCATTGATTCCCTTGAAGGTATAGGTCGGTATGTAGAACTAATGGCAAGCATGTTTCGTTCCATTTTTTCCTGGCATAAATATCTGAGTCTCACTGTTGACCATCTATTCCATATTGGTGTTCTTTCAATTCCAATTGTAATCTTAACCAGCTTATTTTCAGGGATGGTAACATCCGTTCAGGCAGCTTATCAGTTTGAATCAGGTTTCGTACCCAATTGGTTTGTAGGAAGTATAGTTGGTGAATCTGTCCTCATGGAATTAGCACCAATGATGACGGCATTAGTAATGACAGGGAGAATAGGAGCCACGATTGCAGCTGAAATTGGTACCATGCGCGTATCAGAACAAATAGATGCACTTGAATCCCTGTCATTTGATCCAGTATCATTTCTAATCCTTCCTAGAATTTTAGCTGCCGCCATCATGTTCCCTATTCTGATAATTATTGCCGATTGCTTTGGCATTATTGGCGGATTATTTGCTGCAGTAAATGCAATGGATGTAAGCTCTCTTGAATTTATCAGAGGTCTTAGAAATTGGTTTCGTCCCTTTGATGCGTGGTTCGGGTTGATAAAAGGATTATTTTTTGGGATTGCAATTACCTCCATTGCTTGCTATCAAGGGTATTATACTTCTGGTGGAGCCACCGGAGTTGGTAAGTCCACAACAGCTACAGTGGTAATTTCTTGCGTAGCAATAGTATTTTTGGATTATATATTAGCGGCAATATTGTTATGATTGAAGTAAAGAACTTATCTAAATCTTTTGGAGAAAAAGGAGTATTGTTGGATTTAAACTTCTCTGTTACCCATGGTCAATCTGTAGCAATT
>CAJWYZ010000109.1 GCA_913049525.1 uncultured Fidelibacterota bacterium
CGCAAAAACCACCCAATGTTTATACATTTTCAGGTGATAGCCTTTTGGTTTCAGGACCTCAATATTTTGCAAATTATAAAATAGAATATTTAGATAGTAGTCAAGTTGTGTTAGCTGGAACTTGGACTTATGGCATTGAAGGTGAAAATACCTACCGTACGGAGCGCATATATAGAGTTAAGTATTTTCATATTTTATCTTATTATAATTTTATCTGGACAGATTTTTTAAGTGATACAGAAAAAGAAGAAGAAGTCATGTTTAGTAGAATTATTCTTCCTACTGCTTCAAACCTTGCAGACACCTCGATAGTAACCCCCGAAACACCTCGATAACATCCTCAAACAGAACCAGTTTTGGTTCTTATATTTTCTAAATAATGCCATTGATTTTGTGCGGTAAATCACACCCTATTTATTAAGTTAAATTGATCACAAAATACTTCCCAAACTATTTCTATTATTAACCAAGCGTAAATGAGGATTAATAATATGGCACAACAAAATAGAAGATTAGTAGAAGAAATAAATCAAGCGGAATACCTGCAGGAAATTTGTAAAGAAACCCCCCAAATAACAATTGGTACGCAGTGTGGTGTGGGTATGTATGAATTCAAAAGTATAGGTTATCGTGACAATGAATTAATTTTGGAATTCAAATTGGTAATGGATACAAAACGTTCAGACTGTGAGCGTATTGCATATAATCTCGGTGATAGATGTGTACTCACAGCTACCCAGTTTTTATATGCTTATGAATACCATGCATTTGCTTAGAGGAGGTGGAAGAAGGATATAAGCTGTCTGGTACCACATTGGTGGTCGGAAGGAGCCGGATAGTATAAAAAGGTCCCTCAAATTGAGGGACCTTTTTTTATGTAAGGTGATTTTTTAATCAACTTTATTCGTAAATTTTTTCCCGTTATTATTATGTATATTCAGCACATTCAATTACTTCATAATTAGACTGATCAAAACTATAACCAAAATAACCTGGCAGATTCTTTTATTTGGTTTTTCCAAAGTACCATTAATTCTCTATTGTCGCCCAAAAGTTGTAAATATTTCAGAATCGAAATTAGAAATAAAAATCAAATTAAATCGCAGAACTAAAAACCATTTGAACTCCATGTACTTTGGTGTTTTATCTGTAGGTGCGGATGTGACGGGTGGATTTTTAGCAATGAAACTAATCCAGGCAAGTAAATCAAAAATTGCACTTATATTCAAAGATTTTCATGCAGATTTCTTGAAAAGGGCGGAGGGAGATGTTCATTTTGTTTGTGAGGATGGAATTGCGATTCAAAGCTTAGTAAATACGGCAGAAGAAACTGGAGAGAGACAAAATCTCCCGGTGAATATTATTGCAACGGTTCCAGAAATTTCAGACGAACCTGTAGCAAAATTTGTTCTCACACTTTCTATTAAGAAAAAATAAAGTTTAATATATGAAAATAAAAAAGCTAATTAAATGAAACAGCTTTTCCAATTGTTTTGTTTTACGGTTTGCACAGGTGCTTTTCTATATTCTTGCGATACTGGATTTTTAGAAATTGAAAAAGAGTGCTATTTTCAGAAAGACATTCAGTTTTTACAAGCACTCATTAATAATAGTCAATATAAAAAAAACCCTCCATCATCTGACTTAAACCCCATTAAACTTGGCTGGCAAATTTGGGAGAATGGCCGCCTGGTTGAATTTTGTTCGTCACCTAGTACAAACACAGAATGCAGGATGGAATATGTTCTTTCAGGATTAATTCCACGTGAAATTGGCAATCTAACTGAGTTGCGAAAAATATCGTTAGAATCCAACGAATATATTGGAGTTATCCCCCGAGAAATTGGGGCATTGAAAAAATTAACGGACCTAACCTTGTCTTCAAACCAATTAGGTGGCAGCATTCCCTCTGAAATTGGAGAACTTGAATCATTAGAACATTTAGCCTTGAACAGCAACACACTTGCAGGATATCTTCCTCCTGAAATTGAAAATCTCAAAAATCTAAAATGGGTTTATCTGGCCTCCAATTATTTTACTGGTAGAATTCCTTTTGCTTTTGGAGAAATGGAAGGAATAACATATTTGAACTTATCTAATAATCAATTTGATGGTGTCATTCCACCTACCCTTGGTAATCTCTCAAAATTACAGTATTTAAACCTCTCACAAAATAAATTGACGGGCGAAATTCCATCAGAATTGGGGAATTTAAATATATATCGATTAAATTTAGAGTTTAACCAGTTGAGTGGAAAAATTCCGCCTGAATTGGGTAATCTGATTAATTTGGTTAATTTAGATTTGGAATCAAATGAACTGAGTGGTCATATCCCTCCTTCACTTGGCAGTTTAAGCAAAGTGCTAGAAATAGACTTGCATAATAATCAATTAAGTGGAACTTTGCCAACTACCTTAGGTGGTTGGGAGAGTTTAGAAAAATTAAATGTTACCAATAATCAATTTTCTGGAAAAATACCTAATCAGTTGGGAGAGTTGACTAATCTTACATCAGTAAATTTAAGCTTCAATAATTTTGAAGGGGGAATTCCGGAAAAACTTTTGAGAATTGAAAAATTAGAATCTCTCTTGATTCATGTAAATAATTTATCAGGGACAATTTCGCCATATTTTTGTGAAAGAAATAATGCCATAAAGATATTAATTTATGGAAATTCCTTCTGTCCTCCATACCCCCATTGCATAAAATTTATTGGAAAACAAACGTGCGAAGACTGATTTTATATTTTATACTATTTTTCTCCCTTACCTTTGCAAATGACAAACCTTATGTCTTAATGGTTTCATTCGATGGATTTCGTTACGATTTTACAACAATGGCTGATACCCAAAATTTTGATCGATTAGAACTAGAAGGTGTAAAGGCAGATGCACTAATCCCAGTTTTTCCATCATTGACATTTCCCAATCATTATTCTATTGCCACCGGAGCCTACTCAGGTACGCATAATATTACCGGCAATTCATTTTACGATAAACAATTCCGTGAAAAATACAGTCTGTATAAAAAGGAAACCGTACGGGATGCCAAGTTTTATAAATCGGAACCTATTTGGGCTACTGCTGAACGACAGGGAGTAAAGACAGCATCCTATTTCTGGGTGGGGTCAGAAGCGCCTATAAACGGTTATACACCATCTATTTTTAAATATTATGATGGGAGCGTACCATTTAAAGCACGGATTGATTCGGTAGTTTCATGGTTTAACCTTTCCAATGAAGACCGCCCGCATTTGGCAATGCTGTATTTTTCTGAGCCAGATCAGACGGGGCATGATAAGGGAGTTTCTACATCTGAAATTGTAGAAGCGGTGGAAGCAATGGATGAACTATTGGGCTATCTTTTACAAAAACTTGAAACGCTTGAAATTTATTCTGATCTCAATGTTTTTGTTATTAGCGATCATGGAATGACCAATGTAAGTGAAAATAAAAGAATTGTTTTAGATGATTATATTAGTAGACTTGATGACCTTTATATAAATGGCAGAGGGACACATATTCAATTTGATATGAAAAAGCATATAAAAAAATATAGAAAGACTTTATTTAGTGAATTGAAAAAAATTCCTCATTGCAAAGTATGGAAAACAAATGATATTCCAGAAAGGTTTCATTTTAATAATGGGAATACAGGGGAATTTCTGCTACTAGCTGATGAAGGATGGCTCATAACTACACAATCTGCTATAGATGAAAACGAATTTACACTGGGCGGAATGCATGGATATGATCCCCAATTATCAAATATGCATGGAATTTTCTATGCTTTTGGCTCAGATATTAAATCAAACCTTCAAATTCCAGCCTTTGAAAATATTCATATTTACCCGATGATCTGTAAACTATTAGACATTTCACCTTACTCAGGAAAAACTGATTCTCCCGAGGGAGATATTCGAATATTAAACCATATTTTATTAGAGAAAAATAATTAATGGATCAGTATTTTTATTCAACCCAGATTTACGATGATTTTTTAATTTTACCTGAGGATGAAGCTCATCATGCATTGAAGGTATTGAGAAAAAAAACAGGAGATGAAATAATTGTTGTTGATGGAAATGGCGGATTATATGAGGCACTTTTTGAAAATGAAAATGCTCGGAATTGCAATTTAAAAATAATTAATAGTAAAAAAAATATTGGACGTCCTAATCACAATATTCATATTGGTATTTCTCCTCCAAAAAGTCATGATAGACTTGAGTGGTTTATTGAAAAATCTGTTGAAATAGGAATTCAGGAAATCAGCTTCATATTGACTGAAAATTCTGAGAGGAAAAATATCAAATTGAACCGAATATTAAAACGAGCAATTTCCTCAATGAAACAATCATTGAAGACATATTTGCCGAAAATTAATGATATGGTTTCAGAAAAAGATTTTATAGTAAATTGTAGTAATAATGAAAAATTCATTGCCTATTTAAGGGAAGATGAAAATCAGCATTTATTAAAATCGGCTTCTGCCCAAAATGATTATTGTATTCTCATTGGACCAGAGGGAGATTTTTCTTCATCCGAAATTAAGAGATCTGAAAAATTTGGTTTTCTACCTGTTTCATTAGGAGAAAATAGACTGCGTACAGAAACTGCAGGGGTAGCTGCCTGTCATATTCTCAATTTGGTAAATGAAAAATGACCACGACTAAAAATGACCATGTAAAGTGGATGAAGGTTGCTTTCAGGGAGGCGGAAAAAGCATTTGAACAAGATGAAGTACCTATTGGTGCTGTGGTTGTTCAAAATGGGCAAATTATCGGACGAGGATACAACCAATGTGAAAGTCTAATTGATCCCACGGCCCACGCGGAGATTATTGCCATTACTTCTGCATCAAACACAATTAAAGA
>CAJWYZ010000110.1 GCA_913049525.1 uncultured Fidelibacterota bacterium
ATGCTCAGACAAAAAACACCATCGATTGATGGTATTTTAAGTTACATTTTTTATTTATTCGTTAAAGAGAAAAGTAATTATTAATAGTCTAATGAAAACTATCATAAAAGGAGTTAATACTCTTTTTAAAACTTTTTATGTCAGCAATATTGAGTGATAGATTCTGTAATGTGGGGAGTTAGAGGTGCCTAGAAGGATTGAATTTAGAAGGCTTATCCTGCTTCAAACTCACCAGATTGCAACTCTTTCTCAGTGGCAAATTCCCATTCGTCACTATCCAATTCAGGATCTGGGGTTGCGTCATTTTCATTCAATTTATGAGTTGCCGGTGAAGTAGTTTTTTTAGAACTTAATTGATGGATGATTAATAAAGGAAATAGAGAAAACAACCCCATTCCCAAAGCGCCAGCTATTCCACCGGCATGAAAAACAATTGCTCCAACGGGATGAGGTACTTCCTCAACACCATAGAGGAAAAAAACAGAAATAGCTAACAAGAATCCCGTAGCTGAAATCACCCAGGCAAAAATACGCACGTCAAAATCATCCAAAATAAGTCCATAAAGAACCCAGATAATTAATGTGCTCGTAAGATAAATTAGGGAAAGATTTAAATGATTATTTAATAGGGAAGAAAAAAACAGGATCAATCCAATAACGAGAATTAGCCCACTGGCTATTTTTTTCAGATTCAGATTCATTTGGTAATTTGTAAAATCAAACTGTTTTCCAAGTACTTAATTTCCGACTATCTCAGGAATTTATCAAGCATTAGGATAATTAAATCAAATAAAAGGGATTCTTTTTGTCATTGAACAGTATAGTGTAAATTTTTCAGGTGAAAAAAGACAATACTATTCGAATTGGAGTTATCGGCGTAGGTCATTTAGGAAATTTCCACGTAAAGCGATTGAGGGAAATATCCGGAATTTCAATTTCTGGAATCTATGATAACAATCCAATACGTACTGATGAAATAAGTAACCAATATGATGTTAAGTCGTTTTCATCTCTTGAAAAATTATTAGAAATAAGTGATGCTGTTTCAATTGTAACACCGACACCCTATCATTTTGAAATTGCGAACCTCGCTCTAGATAAAGACTGTCATCTTTTTATTGAAAAACCTATTACCGATAATATTGAACATGCTGGTTTGCTTTTGAACAAGGCAGAAAAATTAAATAAAATTATTCAAGTGGGGCATATAGAACGCTTTAATCCTGCGTTTACAGTCCTTAAAAATTTACATATTCAACCTCTATTTATAGAAGCACATCGTCTAGCAGAATTTAATCCACGAGGGAATGATGTTCCTGTAATTTTAGACCTAATGATCCATGATTTAGATATTATTCTCTCCTTAGTTGGTTCGGAAATTAAAGATATTCGAGCAAATGGGGTAAAAGTAGTTTCATCCTCTATAGATATAGCAAATGCACGGATTGAATTTGAAAATGGATGTATTGCAAATGTAACGGCCAGCCGAATTTCACAAAAAATAATGCGTAAAATGCGACTATTCCAAAATGAAGAATATATCACAATCGATTTTCAAAATGGAGTTTTGGAGGAATATAAAATATGTGCGAATCCTCCAGAATCAAAGGTGACTGAAAAGGTAGTTGAGTTAGGAGGACCGGAAAAAAGATATGTTTTATATCGAAAACCACAAGTTCCTAAACAGGATGCCCTAAAGGAAGAACTTACTCATTTTACGAATTCTATTACAAATGCTCAAAAGCCTGAAACCGATGGCGAAAGTGCCGCAAAGGCTTTAGCACTGGCACTTGAAATTCAGAAAATAATTGGCAACTAATTCCATTTATAATACACCCCCACCAACCTATTTTATTATTGCTGGAGAACAATCTGCCGATAACCATGGGGCTTTGCTAATGGAAGCAATGCTTGCACAAAATCCTGAAATAGAGTTCAAGGGAATTGGCGGGAAAAAGATGACAAATGCCGGACTTAACTCCATTGAAGATATTGACAAATTGGCGGTAATGGGATTTGTTGAAGTCATTCGCCATTTAGTTTTTTTTAGAAAATTAACAGAAAGAGTTTTATCTGAAATAGAAAAAGAGAGCCCCAATCAAATTATTCTTATTGACTATCCGGGATTTAATTTAAGATTAGCAAAAAAAATTAAGAGTAAATTTGATATTCCCATAACTTATTATGTCAGCCCCCAGCTATGGGCATGGAAAGAAAAACGAATTAATATCATCAAAAAACATATTGATCAAATGTTGGTGATTTTTCCATTTGAAGAACAATGGTATGAGGATAGAGGAGTTGAGGCTGCATTTGTTGGGCATCCAATTTTTGATGAATGGACGCCCTCAACTAAAGAGGAATTATGTAGATTATTAAATCTAAATCATGAAAAACAGATATTAGTTTTATATCCTGGAAGTCGTTTACAAGAAGTGAAAAAACATTTACCCATATTGGTGCAGGCGGCAAAAAAATTGAAGGATGAAATCCCCTCATTACAAGTCATTTTAGGAGCTGCCCCCCAAATTGACTGGACTCAATGGAATCTTCCTGACTGGATTCAAGTGGAATCAAAATATCCACAAAAAGCACTGGAATGTGGTGACCTTGCATTTGTTGCATCAGGAACTTCAACGGTGGAGGCCACAGTATTTGGTACACCTATGATTGTCACTTATAAAATGGCAACCCTATCATGGTGGTTGTCAAAAATATTGGTCAATGTCCCGTTTGCAGGCATGGTTAATATCCTAGCGGAAAAAGAAATTATGCCTGAATTACTTCAGGAAAATGCAACGGTAGAAAAACTCTCTTCAATAGCTTTATCTATACTCAAAAATCCGGATACACTCCAAAAAATGAAAAAGGATCTGAACCTAATTCAAAACAAATTAAATGGAGAGGGTGCTTCAAAAAGAGCCGCAATTAAAATATTGGAATTGGTTAAATAAATTGAAAGATCAATTTAAAATAAAAGCACTCTCATTTATTGGTCGTTGTGTTTTTCAACTTCTCTTCTTGTTGAATAAGGTGAAAATTCATGGGGAAGATAACCTATTACAATTAGCCAAAGCAGGTAAACCCATAATGGTTTGCGTTTGGCATGGCAGACTCTTATTCCCAAGTTGGTATATTCGATTAAAAATGACCAATCTGCATGCCATTGCCAGCCGCCATTCCGATGCAGAAATAATGGCTCGAATTCTGAAACATTGGGGATATAATCTTATAAGAGGGAGTACCAGAAAAGGCGGGAAAGCGGTAGTACAAAAAATGGCAGATGTTTTTAAAAATGGTGGAATTGTAGCAGTAACCAATGATGGACCCAAAGGACCTCCCAAAATTGCTAAAGCCGGAAGTACCGGGTTGGCTATAAAATACGATGTGAATATGATTACTATCACTGGTTCAGCAACTAAATATTGGCAAATGAAATCTTGGGATAAATTTATGCTTCCCAAACCCTTTGGCCGTATTGATATATTGGTGGCACCACCATTACAAATTGATATTCCCCCAGCAAATAATGAGGAAGAGATAAAACTCTTATCAGATTATATGAATCATTATCAGGATGAGGTTGATCGGATAACAAATAAAATTTAAATTTGATATTACTACGATCTATATTGACGCCCATTACAATTCCCCTTTCGCTAGTGTATGGCTGCATCATTTATCTTCGAAACCTATTTTATGATTTGGGATGGTTTACCACAGAAGACTTTAAACTGCCTATCATTTCGGTGGGGAATATCACTACTGGTGGAAGTGGAAAAACCCCATTGGTTATGTACTTGGCAAATTTGTTAATAAAAAATGGAAAAAATCCAGGCATTGTGAGCCGTGGTTACGGACGAAAATCTCAAGGTTTGGTGGTAGTTCATGATGGAAAGAAAATGAAAGCAAAGGTAGAATCTGCTGGAGATGAACCATTTTTAATGGCAACAATTTTAAAATCCGTACCAGTTATTGTTTGTGAAAATCGCAGAGAGGCCATTTGTCATTTATTAAATTCTTCAATGGTAAATATTATTATTATGGATGATGGATTTCAGCATCGCAGAGTGAAACGAGATTTAGATATCATTACCATTTCTGCAAATGATTCAAAAAATGATTATAGATTACTGCCCTGGGGGAAATTAAGGGAACCATTTAAAAATATAAACAGATCCAATGCCATAGTTTTTACAAAAACAGATAATTATACTCCTCCCAATATGCTTGCTGAATTACAATCTACATTTAAAGGAATTTCCATTGCAAGCAGTATAATTCCAGTATTAATGAGATATGATTCATCAGGTTATCATAAATCGCTTCCTTGCTCTGAAGTACTTTTTTCCTTTTGTGGAATTGGAGAACCAGATTCATTTTTCAAGTCCATTAAACAATTAGATTTAAAATTAGGGGGAAAACGGATTTTTTCGGATCATCAAGAATATACAGAATCAGTGATTACAGAATTATCAGCTCAGATAAAATCCAGTAATTGTACAGCTATTATCACAACGGAAAAAGACTTGGTAAAATTACCTGAAAGCTTTTTAGATGAATTTGAGACTTTTGTGATTAAAATTGAAGTGGAATTTGAGACAGAAAAAGCTGTTTTGGATATGATTCAACCGGTATTTTTAAAATGATAGTGCATACCCCGGGATACGCACCATACACTAAACGTTAGCTTGCACCATCTGTTCACACACCTCAACCACACACTCCTCCAAAGCCCCCAGATTATAACCACCTTCTAATCCTAAGAGAAGATTGGGTTGAATTTCTAGATAGCGTTTAGTCATATAGGCAAAATCTTCTGCCTCTAGATTAATTCCTGCTAAAGG
>CAJWYZ010000111.1 GCA_913049525.1 uncultured Fidelibacterota bacterium
GCATTATCTGCCATAGATATACAAGCAGACTGGGTTGGCCTGCGAGAAGTAAAGGAATCTACCACCTATCGAGTAATTCGGGATGGTAACCCGCAAGCAAATTCCAAAGGTGCTGACCATGGGGTTATGGTTGAAGTACTAGCAGACGGTCAGTTTGGTTATTATGGTTGTAATAACTTAGACCATGGCAGTATTGCAAAGGCCGCAGAAAAGGCTTTGCAGCAAGCAAAGGCCGCAGCAAAAAATCCCCTTTTTGAGTTTACAGCCGAAGCCCGCCCTGTAACAAAAGGCAAATTTCAATCACCTTTCCAACAATCTGCAGAAGCACTCTCTGCCGGAAGACTAAATGAAATTATGTTGAAAGCCTATAATCAATTAAAGGTGAATGACCAAATTGTAAGCGCTCATGCTATGGCAATGATTATTGAAACCGAGAGCAATTTTGTGAGTTCAAACGGCAGTGATGTTGAGCAGAATTTTTTAATGGTTCAATCTGACTATTCTGCTATGGCAAATAAGGAAAATGTCTATCAGCGCCGAACGGAGAATCATTGTCTGCAGATTGGCATGGAAGAATTTGATGAAGATTTAATTATGGCGAGGGCACAAAGAGTTGGCGAACAAGCGTTAGAACTTTTGGATGCAGACGACTGCCCCACTGAGACCACCAACCTTGTGTTGGCTCCTGATCAAATGATGTTGCAGATTCATGAATCGGTAGGTCACGCCTTAGAAGTGGATAGAATTTTAGGTGATGAGCGCAATTATGCTGGCTGGTCATTTGTGCGTGAAGCCGATTTTGGCAAATTACAGTACGGCTCAAAAATTATGAATATCACTTTCGACCCCACAGTAGACAATCAGTTTGCCTGCTATGGCTATGATGATGGGGGTTTAAAAGCTGAACGTGATTTCATCATCAAAGATGGACTGTTAGTAAAAGGATTGGGCGGAAAAGAAAGTCAGCTTCGCTCAGGGGTTCCCGGTGTAGCTAACTTCAGAGCATCCTCATGGAACCGTGCCCCTATTGACCGCATGGCAAACTTAAACCTGGAACCGGGGGATTCTACCTTTGATGAAATAATAGCTGCAGTTGATCATGGGGTTTATATGGAGACTAACCGCTCGTGGTCTATTGATGATTACCGCAACAAGTTTCAATTTGGTTGTGAATACGGCAAACTCATTGAAAATGGAAAACTCACCAAAACTCTGAAAAACCCCAATTACCGAGCCATTTCAAATCCATTTTGGAACAGCCTGAAAATGCTGGGCAATCAAGATACCTTTGAAGTATATGGCACCCCCTATTGTGGTAAGGGTGAACCCAACCAGGCTATCCGGGTGGGGCATGCCTCCCCAGTCTGTCTATTTGAAAATGTAGAAGTCTTTGGCGGCGTATAATAAGGAGAAAGCAATGGAACAACTATTCAATCAATTATCAGAAACAATATTAAACGATCTCAATACTGGTGAACACCTAAAAGTTGCCATCGGAGGTGAAAATAGCCAATTTGTACGCTTCAGCCAATCTAAAGTACGCCAGTCGGGATTGATTGATGATGCCAGCTTAAGTATTGTACTCATCAAAGATGGGCATACCTGCAGCGGCAGTTTCACCTTAACAGGAAATATTCAAAAAGATGAAACAACAGCAATGATAGAGCTCAATCGTTTACGGGCTGAAGTGGGCACACTGCCCAAAGACCCTTTTGTGGTCATGCCCGAAGATACCGGCTCCAGCCAGGAAGAGCATAATGGCAGTCTGTTAAATGATGAAAAGGCGGTATCTGCGCTGAGCCCTGCAATGCAAGGTGTTGACCTGGCAGGCATTTGGGCATCTGGCAGAATATTCAGCGGTAATGCCAATTCCGCCGGACAGAAGCATTGGTTTGCCACAGACACCTTCTCATTAGATTATTCCCTCATCACCCCAGATGAACGGATGGTAAAAGGTACCTATGCCGGCAGCCATTGGGATCAATCAGAATATGAAAAGAACATGGCAAAATCCATTGCCAAATTGCGGATGATGGAAAAACCAGGCAAAAAGATAAAACCGGGAGCCTACCGCACCTATATTGCTCCAGCTGGTGTGGCTGATATTGTGGGCATGTTTTCCTGGGGTGGGGTTGGTGAGGCATCCATTCAACAAGGAGATAGTTCACTCTGTAAGATGCGTCAAAATGGAATAAAAATGTCCCCCTGTTTCACGCTGAGCGAAGATTTTACTTCAGGAATTGTACCCCGCTTTAACAGTAATGGCGAATTGGCTCCGGAAAAATTAGACCTTATTCTTGCCGGAAGTTTAAAAAATACTTTGGTGAGCAGCCGTACAGCAAAGGAATATGGTGTGCAGTCAAATTATGCTGGTGAAGGGGAATCTTTGCGTTCACCTGTTTTATCTCCTGGAGAATTAAACGAAGACGAAGTGGTGAAAAAAATTGATAATGGAATTTACCTCTCCAATCTGCATTACCTTAATTGGAGTGACCGCCCTGGTGGACGTATTACCGGCATGACTCGCTATGCCTGTTTCTGGGTAGAAAACGGAGAGGTGGTAGCGCCAATTGAAAATATGCGATTTGATGACAGTATTTATAATTTCTTTGGTGAAAATCTAGAAGCAGTTACGGACAAAGCACATCTGCATCCAACAGTTGAAACCTATGACGGTAGAGAATTAGGTGGGGTTTCCTGTCCAGGTATTTTACTGAAATCATTTGAGTTAACGTTGTAAATTATTTTATTTGATAATAAAAATCTACTCTTCAATCCTCACTAACATATTATTTTCAAAATAGAGGCGGGATGTGATTGAATCCGTTGGATATGTCCACATTTCAAATTGCCGGCGGGGTTCATTCATTGTACCAATATGTTTAGGAAGTCCCTTAATTTGCTTAACCTCTTCATAGGTCATTCCTAACTGCAGAATTTCAGGCATTGTTTCCTTCTTTCTTTGAATAATATAATCCTGAGCATATTGGTTTTCACTTTTTGACCTTTGATTTTCCAATTGCAGCTCAAGTTTAACAATGTAGCTATCCAATTCATTTTCCATTTCGGGGTTTAATTCAATAATGGATTCCAGATAATTAATTACTAAGTAAAGCTCATCATCATTCATAGCAAAGAATGCATCTTTCATGATGGAATTAGTAATTTGTTTTAATTTTGGTATCACCAGGGATTCAATGGTAGGATATAATTGAATCGCATCCAAATAATTTTGTATTGCTGCTGAATAATTTCCAATTTCAGTATTTAATTTTCCTTTGTCAAGATATAAACCTGCCAGGGTTTCATTCACCTGTGTGAGTTCTGGATATATATTCTGGGCCATTAAAATCAGTTTTTCTGCCTCAGCGATCGACATTTGATTTTTATAATTTTTTACACTGTCCAGCAGTTCAGCCGCAATATTTCTCCGATGTTGTTGAATTTCAATTTTAAGGTCATCTTTAGCCTCCTTCTCAGCTGCATTAAACCATTCAAGTGCATCAGTAAATTCCGATTTAATAAAAGCTTCAACACCATAATTAACTTGTTGGTAAGGAATTTGAGATTGACAGTATTGAAGCATTTCCAGTGCCTTATCTCGTTTTCCATGTCTTCTTTCCTTAGCAAGAAAATTTTCAAAACCTTCTGCCGCAGAGATAAAATCATTATTAATCATATAGGAATATGCAATATCTCCATCGGTGTGTTTACCACCAAACTGGATGCCGGTGGTAAGAAATATTCCAGAAGCCCGCAGATCAACGCCATTTATGGGTGACAAATCCTCTGCGGCATTTACGGAAGTCATATATAATCGACTCCATTTTGCTTCAACTCCAATGGTATAGTTGAAATCACCCCTGGATTGATTAAAAATATATTTGGTTCCAATCCCGAAGCTTTCACTTAAACCCATACCCGTCAAATCTTTATCACCACCGTCAGACTCATATAGGGAGATTGAGTTAACCCCAAAAGAGTAATAAATATAGGTTGCACGATTTCGTGATAATTGCCAGCTCAGGCTTGTATTTGTATTTAGCCCAAGAGAGCGGGGGCGAAAATGATAATCTCCTCTGGTAGCAGTCTTAATCCATTCTTTTCCCGTTTCAGATGGCAGGGATGGATTAGAGGAGAAATCAGTGTATTGAAATCCCAACCCAAATTGCAAATCAAAATAATTTTGATGAATGAAAAAATGGGGAAGGTTAGTGCGTAGAATATCGACTTCAACAAAAGTACCCCTCCGATTTGATAATGCATCCAGAATATTAAACTGATATTGAGTTGAATCTAAAAATACAGGTAAATCGGAAGTTGTAATTGGTGTTTTATTAAATATTGAACCTGACCAATAATCCTTGCCGCCATAATTTAAATAACCTGCTTTTACTTCAAAGGGAGTAAAAACTATTGGATCTCGGAATGTCATTCTGTGAGAAAAGGAATTCCAAGCAATTGAAGTGGATGACTTATTCCAAGTACTCTCCTGACAGAAAGAAATGGATAAAAGCCCCATAAAAACATGCTGGATTATGCCCTTCACAGGTGGTCAATTTAGGTATAAATATGAAATTGAACCAAGAACGTGGTATAGGAATTTACATTCTGTTACAGAATATATTTATTTCACTAGACTAATTCCCGGTATATTAGTCCAAATTATTTTTTATAAAAATGGAGTAGAAATGATAAGAAGTGTAACAAAATATTTTCTGTCGATCTGTTTATTTGGCCTTAGCTTTGGTCTGGTAGATTATGATTCAGAAATTCAGCCTATTTTCAATTCAAAATGTACCCAATGCCATGGGAATTCTGCTGGATTAAATCT
>CAJWYZ010000112.1 GCA_913049525.1 uncultured Fidelibacterota bacterium
CAGAAACAAATATGAAATTTTTAATGGAAGAGATAAAGAGTATTCATAAGCTTATGTCACTATTTCAATTTGAAGAATGTGAAAAGATGATTATTTTCGGTAGTAGTAAGAATCTTATTACCGCAAATTATTGGAAGAAGAAAGATGGTCATGCATGGGTAATGATAAACCACGCATGGCAAATTAGAGAAAGAAATAATGATTGGGATAAAGTAGTATGTACAAAAGAATATTTGAATGGTGATGAGGGTGATAAGGGCTTAAAAGCTCATGTAGATAATATGCCACAAAGGTATGGTGATTATGATATTCTGTGGAAGTATCCGACATTGAAGAAGAAATATTTTTCATTGATGAGACCAGAAACGAACTTCGGGGGTACTATGTTTTTTAATGCCTGTTATTATGGAATAGAAATGTATCAACCAAGTAAAATAGGATTCATTGGCTGTGATATGGATTATGAACAATATTCTAAAGGAGAGGATAATGCATTTTTTGGTGTAGCAACTCCTGATCCATTTATTGCTTTGGGAAGTAAAGAAGGAATTTTAAATAGAATGAGTGTTCTTGAAGACCTTTGTAAAAAAGAAAAAATTGAACTAGTAAATTTGAGTACTGCTGATTGGACAATATTACCATTTAAAAAAGAGATATATGAAAACTTTTAAAGAAAGAAGGAGTGATGGCAAAAGAAACTAAAAAGAAAAATCCTTTTGAGGACCAGGACGAATCAAAATGGCATCCTGCGGAAATTAGAAGAAGAGATATTCAGAGATTGTTGGAAAATACTAAAAAATTGGCAGAATCATATTCATCTTTTTTACAGATTAAAAGAGAAGGATGGGAAAAAATGTTGGAATCAAAAGAACGTGACGCGGAAAGAAAAATGAAGGAGCGGAATGGCTGAATTTCAAGCATTATTAAGAGCGAAGGCGGAGTGGAAACCTCATCAGATTGCTAAGGCTGGTGACATTGGTGCAATGGCAGAGGCGGCGAAGAGTCTTGCTGAAACTGTAAAATCAACTCTTTCTCTTGCTAGTGCGGCTATGGAAATAGTTAAACTCCTGGCAATGTTACAATCTATTAATCCTCTTTTAATGGCCCTGGAAGCTCTAGCAGACGAAGTTCTCAAACAAATTCAAGATTTAAAAGAAGCTGGGTTTTGGTATCTCTATGTTGATCCTTATTTTATCAAGAATGTAAATCCAATGCCAGCTTTCACATATGGATTCGAACAATTAAGAAATCCTGCAGGGGACCGACTTTGGCTGACAAAAGATGATTTTGATAATTTGGTAGAAACTACAAATACCCCATCTGATGCAGATATATCGGCTGGTTATTCTATTCCTTTTCTGGCGACTCCTAGAAAACTGATTCCGGGTGGATATAACCCCTACAAAGGATCAGCAATAGATCCACTTTCTCAAATTAGTCCATATCCAAAATTTTCATCTAAACAGGTGATTACGGAAATGGTTAAGGCATTTGAAGATGAAGGTGATGTTCCAAGATTTAAAGCGGTTGATAAGTCTCCAAAGAGTGGATCAGTAGTATATGACAAAGAGGGAAATTCATATTCTGGATGGGACAGAATGAAGGATTTCGGCCTTCAATTATATGATATAGGGAAAGATCAAGAAGATGGTTCGGTGATCAAGGATTATGAAGCTTCCAGACTTCCTATTAATACTAAAGTTTCACCAGGTAAACCTAATATTTTAGGAAATTCGGGAGCTATTGCAATTGTTATTGGTGCTCCATCTTTTGATATATTTGCAGAAACATTTGATAAATTTTCGAAGATGTTTACCGATATTCCAGAGTTTGCGGGAGCAACGGGCAAGAGTTTAGCAGATTCATTTAATGAGATAATAACTCCAGCAAATACAATAATAAAATTAACACAATGTGATACTAATTATGGTTTGTTTACAGTTGGTGATACTATTGGTGGAGACATATATGGCGGTATTCTGGAAATAACAGAAATAAATGCGGATTCGGTAATAGCGTCTTCCATGTCAACCCTGAAAGAAACTACAATTACTGATGATGCTGGAAATACAAGAACAGTTAATGTAGTGGTCAACCCAAATGAAGATGAACGATGGGTTGATATGGAAATAACAGGAAAACCATACAGAACAGTAGATGGACTAAACCCCTTTATTACTGGTGATATTGTCTATGAAATGGAACAGAGAGGAACAGCGGGGATTGGTGGTGAAGCAAATTGGGTCAATGTAGGACAACATACTGTAACTCTTCCTAAAAAACAAAGAATATATCCAAAGGTAGGGAAGATTGCTATGGAGAAACTAGCAGTTTTACCCGATTCAATTCCCCCAGATTTTGGAGGTATACAAATCAAGGACATTATTCCTGGCTGGGGAGAATTTTTTCAGATACTAGAAAACTTTGTAAAACAACTCAAAGGAATGATTGCAGATTCAGCGATTTTTATACAAGACATGATTGATATGATTAAAGGCATCGAGGCCTTCCTGGATGAATTAATTAAAATTATTTTAGAATTTTTAGAATTCTTTCAAATAACATTACCATCTACTGGTGTATATGCTTTGTATATTCCGAATCAACCCGATGGAAACGATGGATTAAAAAGTATATTGAAAGGTGCCACAGGAGTTCCTGATTTGGCATATTCAGCAGGAATATTATTTGTTGCAACAGAAGGTGGTGGTAGTAAAAATCCAATAGATTTGTTAGCACTTGTATTGGGATTATTGTAAGTTTAACTAAATATTAAGAGTATTATATGGCTACGACATACGGAAAAGATTACATAGATTTTGACCTGGATTTTGGGAAACATCCAGCTCACGGAGATTTGCTGACAGTTAAAAAAACAACAGCTATTAGTCGGTCTATAAACAATTTAATTAGAACGCAAGCGGGTGAAAGGTTATTTCAACCAGGAATTGAAGGTGGTCTTAACGCTCTTTTATTTGAACCATATGGAGCACTTACTGATTCCAGGATAAAAAAGACTATTAAACAGGTGATAGGGAAATATGAACCGCGAGCTGCAGTGAAATTGGTAACAGTAGAGTCAGATGAACCCAATAATGCATATTCAATTCAAATTATCTACGTACCAGATAATGATGTACAAGAAACAACCATAGAAGTTTATTTGGAGAGGGCATAGAAATCCATGGCTAGCGCAGAAGGAAAACTCAACGTATCGGAATTAGATTTTGAAAAAATCAAGGAAAATCTCATTGGATTTATGACCAATCAAGCAGAATTTGTAGGATATAATTTTACAGGATCTTCTTTTGATGTTCTTCTTGATATATTGGCATATAATACACATTATAATGCATATTATGCAAATATGGTAGCCAATGAAATGTTTCTGGATTCGGCGACTCTCAGGAATTCGGTTGTAGCAAGGGCGAAACATCTTGGTTATGTTCCCCGGTCCGCAAGAGGGTCAAAATCTTCTGTCACATTGGAAATTACTCCAACTGGAACTCCAGCAGTTATAAGCATCTCAAAAAATACTCAGTTTCAGGCAGATGTTGATGGTATATCGTATATTTGGTGCACTTCTAATTCTCATTCAGTAAACATTAATGCCAATGGAATTTATACCGTTTCCACTATGGAACTTTCTCAGGGAATTCCTACAACATTTCGATACACCGCTAATACCGGAGATGTGGACCAGAAATTTTTGTTACCTAATGCAAATACTGATACTGATTCATTGACGGTAGTAGTACAAAATTCTACTACTGATACTGAATCATTTACATATACTTTAGCTAATGATGTTACTACAGTGAATGCTACTTCTAAGATATATTTCTTGACCGAAAATGAAGATGGAAAATATGAAATTGAATTCGGAGATGGGGTATTAGGTAAAAGTTTAGCTAACGGAAATATTGTTATATTGTCCAGTTTAATATGTGATGCTGATCTGACCAACGGAGCCAAATCATTTTCGATTGTATCAGATGTGGGAGGGTATTCTAATGTTAAAGTAATGACAACTTCTGTAGCTGGTGGAGGACAAACCCCAGAAGATGTAGAAGGAATTAAATTTAATGCTCCCAAAAATTATGATGCTCAGAATAGGTGCGTTACTACTCATGATTATGTTAGTTTAATCAAAAGAGATTATAGTGGAGCAGAATCAGTTGTTGCATGGGGTGGTGAGGATGATGATCCTGCAGTTTATGGGAAAGTGTTTATCGCTATTAAACCAGCATCAGGTGCCGTACTTTCAGGTTCTACTAAAGCTTGGATACAAGATACAATTCTAGGAAAACGCAATGTTGTTGGTGTCACTCCGGAAGTTAGAGACCCAGATTATTTGTATTTAAAAATTAATAGTACAGTTAAATATGATTCTGGTATGACAACAAATAGTGCTTCAACTCTTAAATCAACTATTACATCTACAATTACTGGTCATGGTCTTACTGCCCTGAAAGATTTCGATAAGGCATTCCGATATTCAAATTTAATTAAGAAAATTGATGAATCTGAAGTTTCCGTAAAAAGTAATCAAACAAATGTTTCAATAAAAAGATATATGTATCCACTATTAGGATCTAGTTCTGCATACACCTTAAAATTTTCTAATGAAGTTTATCATCCCTCTAATACTTTCTGGGGAGCGGTAACTAGCGGAGAATTTTCATATCGCGATTCAGCAAATACTTTATGGGATGGGTGTAAAATACAAGATTCTAATGGAATCGTTCAGGTGTATAGAACTTC
>CAJWYZ010000113.1 GCA_913049525.1 uncultured Fidelibacterota bacterium
GGAGCTACTGGTGGCCCTATTTGTTGTCCAGACAGATATGTTAGTGCCATAGTTGTTAATGCTGTTGCTATTTGAGATCCTATTGCTGCACCAACTGGTAATTTTTGTGCGAAAACCCCCCCTATTGCCATTCCCGTTGGAGCATCGATCACATTCGCTGTAGGAAATCCCCCCGCGTTCATACCACCTTGTAAATAATTTTTGAACGCCTTTGCAATATCTTTGCCTGGTTTCATTGGATCTGGATTTGTACCTGCAAAGGTTCCAGCCAATTCCATCATCATTACTGCTTTAACTAGTGCCATTATGCGAAATTAAGTCCTATCTTTAAAGATTTTAATAAGTTCAAATTAACTGATGTCGGTGGCATTGGTGGTCCTGAAGGCCCCGTTCCAGTTAGATGTGTATGACCTAAAATTTCATCAATTAGTGTATCTAAAATTTCTTTTAATGAAGTGGTCGATCCTTTAATCGTTACCATTCCTGGCGTGCTTATGCTAACCTCCCCCGCAATTGCTTTCATCGATGCACTACCGGCTACACCTAATGAGAGAGTTGCCAGGTTTCCATGAAAGTTAGCATCTCCGGTTAATCCCAATTCCATCGTAGAAAGAAGTGAAGAAAATGTTACAGGTCCCAATAATGCGGAACCAGTAATTCCACCAAGACCCAACTTAGAATCTAATACAATATCTCCTAACGGCATAATCGACATAGAAGCCCCTATTCCACCTATACCAAGATTCCACTCAAATCCACCAGAAAGAAGATTATCTTTTATTTCATATCCAACTTTCCCTAATGTAGCATCGGTCTTTTTTGAATAACCCATTGAGGTCATGGGCAACAGTCCAAAAATTGATTCGTTAATAGAATCAGTAGCATTAACCGAATATCCTCCACCAGCCTGAATACCAACGCCCCCTTGAGTATTCATGCTGACCGAACCAGATTTCATGGTATATTTCCCACCGACTTCTTTCTTTTCGTCACCTGTGGTTTTTTCTGTGCCTTCAGCAGTTTTTTTCTTTAATGTATAACTCTCGCAATCCAGGATGAGTTTTCCTGTTGCTTTGATTGTTACATCCTGACCTTCAAAACTAATTGGTCCTAATGGATTATTAACATTGAATCGACCTTTTTTAACCGCAAGGGAATAATCACCCTCTATCTTATCCTGTTTCGATCCCTGTACAAAAATTTCTTGACTACCATCAATGGTTGTATAATCAGACGCTTCGATATGTGTATATCTTGCTCCTAAAATAATATTATAATAGTTGTTTACAATTTTATCAACTTTAATTCCAGTAGGGTGTATCTCTGTAAATGTTCCAGTGCGATGATACCAATGCAATCGTTCCCATTGGGGAGTATCATCCATTTCAATAATATGACCACTCTCTGTTTGATGAACATGGTTGTACGGATAGATTGCATGCCAGGGGGTCTTTGGTTCTGACCAGGTTTTACCCCCCGCAGTAGCAATTTCCATCTGACCATGCTTGCGATTTTCCATCTTCTCAAAAACGATACCGGAAACTCTTGGGTCAGTTAAATCAGTGTTCCCGCGTATCCCTCTAGCTAATCTGTTAGTAGTTGGTTCTTTCAGATAATTTAGATTTCTTGTTGTTGAAATGGTTTTATCTGATAGACCAGTATCGGGATAAGTTGACCTAACAGGATTTTCTACTACTTTAACAGTATATGCTGGAGTTGGTGAATTTGGCCCTGTGGACGCAATTAAAGATCTCACAATCGGTCTATCTTTAAGAGTAACACTATCTGAAATTGTTACTGTTTGTGCGTCTTCAGCAGGATTAGGTAAAGCATTGTGAATAATAGTAGCAGGTTCTCTAGGAACCAAATCACCGACAGGATTAAAAAGAAGATCTCTATGTCCGGCTTCATCTGGAAACATTGGATGACCGATATCTCCACCTTCTAGCCGAGGATCTAGAAACCCCTGACCACCTGTAGCAGTTCCGTCATTGTTTACACCCTTTGCATCTAATTCAGGTATACCACCAAGTGTTCCGAAAAACATTGGTTCTTGTCCAGCTTCACCATCTCTATAAAAACCAAGCACCCATGTACCTTCAACTGGTCCCAATGGAGAAGAACCAACTCCTGTTTGACTCGCTGAGGTAATTGGAGCAACAGGATATGCCCAGGGTAATCCGACTGTTGGTTGGTCATTCTTGTCTTCAGAGTGCCATCCCAATACTCTTATTTTACATCTTCCAAGATAAAGAGGATCATGGCGGTCTTCGACAACTCCTTGCCACCACGTAAACCCCTCTTTTCCCATAAAATATGACATAGTATTATCCTTACGTAACACCGCTTCGGGCGTATGGTGAATCGGCAGAAGCTGTATCACCACCTACCGGAGAATTTAATGCATCTTTTATTGCTTCAAATTCTATTTCGTATTTTTCAGCAGTAAAATGATGACGCAATTTAGTAATTAAATAATACCCACTTAAATATGTATGATGTGCTGCTGGAGTAATACCGTCCCTGTCCTCCAGATATTGAGTAGGCATTTTAAATTCAATCAAATCTCCAACCGTTCTAGTTGATAGTCCGGGTGCTCGAATGCTTAACTTAATGTTATTAATTTGTTGACTCTGAACCATTCGCGATTGCATCCACTGTTCTACCCTGTTAGGAATAATATTCAATGCATTGCGGGCTCCACCATGTACCCCCTCCGCTCCGATATCTTCTGGAAATCTAACATCATGTCCAAAATTAGTAGGATAGAAAGATATAACTGATTCTGGTGCGCCCATTGCAAATTGATTTTCACTACATAATCTCCCTTTACCCAAATGAGTAAAATTATCATGGAAATTCTTTTGTTCAGCACCCATTGTTTTCACATCCACTACTTCGGTGCCCCCAGTGGCCGCATCTTCTGTAACTAATTGTTCTGTATTTTCTGGATGCATATAATTAAAATCCAAAGTATCATATTTCATTCGTACCAAATCATGAGTAAGAAGACGATTAGAATACATTCCCGCTTGCAAGTTCTTTATGACATCAAAATTACTCTCAAATTTATATTCATCAACCGAGGTCATTTCGATAGCAACGTTTTTGAGGTTATCCGACTTTGCAAAAAGTTTTTTAGGTTGGACTGTATAGACTTCTCTAACTGGATTTTCCGGTGCAGAATATTCCAACTCTTTACCATCACCTTCTCCCATTTCTGACCGATATCCTGTGCCCCCGCCAGCCATAAGAGTTTCCATAGAGACAAAAAAGAATCCTTTCACGGTTTCATAAAAAACAAAACTAGACCCCACCGCATGTTTGCCAGCGGACACTGCTCTTGAAGCAAGAAAATTAAATGCCTTGAAAGGGGTCTGATTTGGAATAATTAAATTGGTAAGGTTCCTGGTAGGTTCAATAAAAAACTTCTTCTGGTCTTTTGGTTTTCTCCCCCTCTTAAAATATTGCGAATAAATGTTCTTTGCTGTAGCAGATATTCTACGCGGTTCTAATGTAGCAGGATTAAGGGCTGATTTTGCAACTTTAGATTTTAAATTGATTAATGCTTCTTCAGAAATTAGATGTAACTTATACCTCCACATGCCTTCGTTCATTTTAATAAGGTCCGAAATTTTATATACCCGGAATTTTAAATTAATAATCCCCTCACTTAAACTTCCCTTAAATGGTCCAGTAGTTATTTCTTCTCTTTCCCTTTTGATTCCACTTGTTTTCACATGAATGTTTATAGTTTCTTCTCCGATAATTGGAACATTTTCCATTAGTCCCATTCCGTCTGTAATTATAATATTCCCGGTAAGGCAACTAGCAAAGATATCCTCATAGATATTAAGATCTGACCACGCAGCTTTCAGGTCAATATATCCCCCCTTCTGTTTTCGATTTGGAGAAGTAAGAGTAAGTTTTAAAATGTCATATTCACCCGCAAATGTGGGAATTTTCCCTTGTTTCGGATTCGCTAAATTTTTACTCTTCGTTCCGTGATCGCTGGTTTCGGTAGTTACACCTTGCGTTTGTTTGCGTCTTTCTAGTACAACTCCAAATCCTTTACGTAATTTTTCAAAATCTACCTTTTTATCTTCGGCCATTATCCTAATTTCTCCGCGTGTTCAGACATAATATCCCCAATGTAGGTTGCCTTAATTAATTTAATATCGCGTTTCAATTCATTTTCTTCTTGTTCCCAATTATAACAATATACAATCTTTCTATCTACCTCGTTCAACGCATCATATGTTGTTACATCAACCTCAATGCAGGCTTGTGGAATAGCATCAGTTGATCCTGTCGCCTCTACTCTTGTTCTTACTATTTGTTCATAATGATGTACTCTATTCATTGCAGTATTAATACTACCATATTTGTCTTTCATATAATTTTCAAGATCTCTAGTAGCCAATGGCCATTCATAAAGAGGATCATGTATATCATTAATCAAAAAGATTAACCATGTGAACTTTACATCACCATAGACCTTATGAGATGTGAGGTCTGGGCGCTCCCCTTCAGGAATTGAATAAGGGAAATATTGAACAACATCGTTCATAATAACATTTCTCAATTTCGCCCGTTCCATAAGATTAATGGCGGTTTTGTATTTTGGTGGTGCCGTTCCAGTAATATTATAGTCTATTTGTGGATAGTGCTGAAAAAATTCAGACATG
>CAJWYZ010000114.1 GCA_913049525.1 uncultured Fidelibacterota bacterium
GGCAGTGCAGGATCACCCTGAACTTGTAAAAAAATATCTTGGCTCTGTGGTTCCTGCAACAGATAATTTCTATGCGGCCCTTAATTCTGCAGTATTTAGTGACGGCTCATTTGTGTACATCCCAAAAGGGGTACGATGCCCAATGGAACTCTCCACTTATTTCCGAATCAATGCTGCAAATACAGGGCAGTTTGAGCGCACCCTGATTGTAGCAGATGAGTCCAGTCATGTAAGCTATTTAGAAGGCTGCACTGCGCCTATGCGAGATGAAAATCAGCTTCATGCAGCAATAGTAGAACTGGTGGCACTCGAAAATGCAGAAATTAAATATTCTACTGTCCAAAACTGGTATCCCGGTGATAAAAATGGAAAAGGTGGAATTTATAATTTTGTTACAAAACGGGGGGCATGCCGGGGTAATAAGTCTAAAATATCCTGGACACAGGTCGAAACAGGATCAGCCATTACTTGGAAGTATCCATCTTGTATTTTGCAGGGAAATGATTCCATTGGTGAATTTTACTCGGTTGCACTCACAAACAATTTTCAGCAGGCAGATACCGGAACTAAAATGATACATCTGGGGAAAAACACAAAAAGTACTATCATTTCAAAAGGAATCTCGGCAGGTAAGGGGCAGCAGACCTACCGTGGGGAAGTGAAAATTATGAAGTCTGCTGATAATGCCCGAAATTATTCTCAATGTGATTCTATTTTAATTGGTCAAGATTGCGGTGCTCATACCTTCCCCTATATTGATGTGAGAAACCCATCTGCGCAGATGGAACATGAAGCCACTACCTCCAATATTGGAGAGGATCAGCTCTTTTATTGTAATCAGCGGGGTATTCAAACAGAAGATGCAGTTTCCCTGATTGTGAATGGTTTTTGTAAAGAAGTGTTTAAAGAACTCCCTATGGAATTTGCCGTGGAAGCGCAGAAACTTATGGAGGTAAGTCTGGAAGGCGCAGTAGGGTAGTTAACCATTAATAATTAAATGTGATAATAAATTATGATCGAAATTAAAAATTTACATGTCAATGTTGAAGAAAAGGAAATCCTGAAAGGGATTAGTCTGGAAGTTAAGCCCGGTGAACTGCATGTAATTATGGGGCGTAACGGTACGGGTAAAAGCACCCTGGCAAATGTGCTTGCTGGAAAGGATAAATATGAAGTATCAAAGGGTTCTATTACATATGAGAAGAGAAATTTATTGGATTTATCCCCTGAGGAAAGAGCCTGTGCTGGACTATTTTTATCTTTTCAATACCCGGTGTCTATTCCAGGTGTGAATATGATGTATTTTTTGAAAGCTGCAGTAAATGCTGTGCGGAAATCACAGGGCAATGATGAAATGGATGCAGTGGATTTTCTTGCAATGATTCGGGAAAAATTGAAAAAAGTTGCTCTGGATGAGAGTTTTATTCACCGACCAGTAAATGACGGATTTTCTGGTGGGGAGAAAAAACGGAACGAAATTCTTCAGATGATTACTTTGGAACCCCGTCTTGCAATTTTGGATGAAACGGATTCAGGTCTTGATATTGATGCATTGAAAATAGTGGCACAGGGTGTCAATGATTACCGATCACCAGATCGCTCATTTATTCTCATTACCCATTATCAGCGTATCCTAAATTATATGCAGCCGGATTTTGTTCATGTCCTCATGAATGGCAAACTTGTAAAGTCAGGTACCATGGAACTGGCTAAAGAGTTGGAAAAAAAGGGTTATTCCTGGATTGAAGAGGAGCTTGCAGAAGCTGGATAAGTTGTGACAGTTATAAAAACTATACCATATCGATCTACTTTTCTTGCTCAGGAGGCAGCAGATGCCTGGAAATATTTTCAGGAAGCCGGTTATCCTGATTCAAAAAATGAAAACTGGCGTTTTTCCAATCCTACACCATGGCTCAATCTTTATGGAGAGCGTATCTCATCCGATAATGATTTTGAAGAAGGACTTTCAAGCTATATTATTCCTAATTCTATTCCAATTATTATTACAAATGAAAAATTGGTAGTTCCTCAGTCAATACCCGAGGGTATTCAGGTAATAAATATTAATGCAGCATCTAAAGGTAAAATGTCTAAAGATTCTTTTGTGGATGTTGCAGATTATCATACTTCTTCATTTGTTGCAGAAAATACAGCACTTTTTCAAAATTATATCTTTATTCATATTGCAGAAGATATTAAGCCAGAACATCCAATTCATCTCATCCATTTAGTAAAAGCAGAGTCAGGCTGCCGATTGTTCCCCCGAATTCATGTAAATATTGCCCCAGGAGCAGAAATAGAAATTTGGAAAACAGAAATTGGCCTAGATAATGCTTCCCATTTTATTAATTTGGTTACAGAAGTTGTTATATGTGAAAATGCCCATCTTAAATGGACAAATTCTCAGGAAATGAATCATAATACGGGACATATTTCTTCGTTTAATATCTCCCTGAAAAAAGATGCATCTGCCAAATATAATAGTTTTGAATTTGGGGGAGGTTTTGTCCGCAATGATATTCATACGCACTTTGATGAGCCTAATGGAGATTGTGAAATAAACAGCCTTTTTATTCCAAATGGCAAACAACATATAGATATCAGTACCATGGTGCATCATAAAAATCCTCTTTGCAGTAGTCGGCAGTTAGTGAAAGGCATTTTAGGTGGTAATTCGACTGCTGTTTTCAGGGGGTTAGCAAATGTATATAAAGAGGCAGGTAAAACTGATGCCCAGCAAAATAATAAAAACCTTATCTTATCTCCAAGTGCACGGGTAAACTCTATTCCTCAACTTGAAATTTATGAGGATGATGTGAAATGCTCTCATGGTTCTACCACGGGTCAGATTGAGGAGGAAGCACTTTTTTATTTACAATCCCGCGGGATTAATCGAACAGATGCAATGGAACTCATGGTAAGAGGGTTTGCAAATGAAGTGGTTGACAAAGTGGAAAATCAAGATATGAAAAAATATATCCAAAATTCCCTTATTCAAAAAATGGAAGGGATGATACAATAATGGATGTGTTTAGAGACTTGTATCAACAGCTTATCATTGATCATAATAAAAATCCCAGAAATTTTTGCAAATTGGAAAATGCCAGCCATAGCGCCGATGGGTATAATCCTCTCTGCGGTGATGAGATTACCGTGTCCTTTATAGAAAAAGACAGCATTATTGAAAATATTGCATTTATGGGCTCGGGATGTGCTATTTCTAAAGCATCTGCTTCTATTATGACAAGCACCCTGAAAGGGATGAAGGTAGAAGATGCTAAGGCTCTATTTGAGAAGTTCCATACTTTAGCGACCACAGGTGAGAGTACTAATGATATGGGCAAACTATCGGTATTGGCTGGGGTCCATAAATATCCTGCCCGGGTAAAATGTGCTACCTTGGCTTGGCATACATTTCAGGGAGCATTAAATAACTCACAAGAAATTATCAAAACAGAATAATTATGGATTTTACGAAAGAAACTATAACAGTTGAGAGAGATTGCGATGCTATACTAATCCCATCTGGAGACCCCATAAAACTTATTAAGGGTACCCATGTTAGGATCACCCAGGCACTGGGTGGTGACTATACCCTTTTTGTAAATGGAAACCTGTTGAAAATTACCGGAAAAGATGCAGATGCTATTGGCATGAAACAGGAAAAAACAGAAAAACCGAATTTAAACTATAAACCAGGTGATCCAGTAAAGGAAGAACAGGTTTGGGAACAGCTTCGTACAGTATATGACCCCGAGATCCCTGTCAATATTGTAGAACTAGGATTGGTGTATGATTTGGAAATTACACCTAAAGAAAAAGGTGATTTTGTGCGTATCAAAATGACGCTAACTGCTCCGGGATGTGGGATGGGACCGGCCATTGCCCAGGATGCAGAGCAAAAAATTCGATCAATTCCGGGAGTAATTGATGTATTTGTTGAAATTGTCTGGGAGCCCCTATGGGATCGGGATATGATGTCTGATGAAGCCAAACTACAACTGGGCATGATGTAATGCAATCTTCACTGAATGTAGAAAAGATCCGAAGAGATTTTCCCATCTTCAAAAATAATCCGGATCTAATTTTCCTGGATAATGCTTCTACCACCCAAAAACCCCAGCAAGTTATAGACACACTCACTCATTATTATGAAAATTATAATTCCAACATCCATCGGGGAATTTATACTATTGCAGAAAAAGCCACTGCGGCATATGAAGAAACCCGGGATAAAGTTGCTGCTTTTATCGGTACTGAAGATAGGCAGTCCATTGTATTTACCAGGGGTACTACAGAAAGCATAAATCTGGTGGCAAGTAGCTGGGGGCAGAACCTGAAACCCGGAGATGAAGTACTTATTACGGAAATGGAACATCACAGCAATATCATTCCTTGGCAGCTTATCTGTGAAAAAACAGGTGCTAGTTTAAAATATATCCCAATTAGTGAAGATGGCATGCTGGATTTATCAAACCCACAAAAATACTTTACAGAAAAAACAAAAATTGTCTGTGTGATTCATCAGTCCAATGTATTTGGCACGATAAACCCTATAGCAGAAATTGTTAAAATGGCACATGATGTAGGCGCTTTAGTGCTTGTTGATGGCGCCCAGAGTGTGCC
>CAJWYZ010000115.1 GCA_913049525.1 uncultured Fidelibacterota bacterium
TAAATGCTATAGATCATAACCATAAAAGCATAAATCTTCAAGGTGCGACCGTCATTCCCGGGTTTACCGACTCTCATTTTCATCTCACTAATTTGGGGAAACAGTTAGACACACTTCAACTGAAGGACTGTAGATCACCCCGTGAAGTGGCAGAAAAAGTATTAAAGAAAAGTGCCAAGATGAGCCATAATGATTGGATAATAGGATTTGGCTGGGATCATAATAAATGGCATGAACCTAATTTTCCCAAAGCAGACATTCTAAACTCACTGCCAATTTCCCAGCCAATAATGCTAAATAGAATTGATGGTCATTCGGCTTGGGTGAATCAAAAAGCCATGGAACTCTCAGGCCTGAATGTAACACCCACTCCCCCAGATGGAGGAGATATAATTAATGACTGCATCCTCATTGATAATGCAATGAATCCAGTTCAATTTGTCATGCCCAAACCGGATGAAACCATAGTTAAAAAGTGGATCAAATTAGCCTTAGAGATTATTATTACTAGAGGAATTACCAATATCCATGATGCTTGGCAAGACCCAATAACCGTGAAAGTATTACAGCAATTATCAGAAGCGGGAAAACTTCCCATACGCATTTATGGTATGTTGGGCAGCAGTCACCCCAAACTGTTGAAGCATTTTTTTAAAGAGGGCATTTTCCGTTCAGAAAAATATACCATTCGATCTGTAAAAGCATTTATTGATGGTGCTCTGGGGAGTCGTGGGGCAGCTTTATTGGAACCCTATTGTGATGACATCAATAATTGTGGTCTAATTTTAATTTCAGATAAAGACTTTAAAAAACTAGCACAAAAATGTCAGGATGCGGGTTTTCAACTTTGCACTCATGCCATTGGTGATCGTGGGAATAAAATGGTTTTAGATATTTATTCAGAGTTTACCAAAGAATTAAACAACCATCGCTGGCGGATTGAACATGCCCAAATGATATGTGATGAAGACATCCCACAATTTGCAAAAGCTGGTATTGTACCATCTATGCAGCCAAGTCATTGTACAAGCGATATGCCATGGCTACATGACAGGCTGGGCTCAAATCGATTACATCGAATATCACGCTGGCAGTCATTCATTGATGCTGGATGTAAAATACCCGGAGGTTCTGACTGTCCTATTGAAGAGGGCAATCCAATATTCGAATATTATGCTGCCGTTACTCGGAAAAATCATAATGGCACACCAAATGATGGTTGGCAGAAGCATGAGGCTGTGGGCCGAATAGATGCCCTAAAAATGTTTACTACTTGGGCTGCCTATGGCGAATTTGCAGAACATAGACGAGGGAAAATACGGCCAGGGTTTGATGCAGATTTAACGTTTCTAAATCAAGATATAACGGAATGTCCGGAAAAAGAAATTTTAAAAACAGAAGTACTGGGAACTATGGTTGCAGGGGAATTTATATTTAATAAATTAAATTAAAGTTCGTTAGTGAGACAGTGGACAGAACCTCCACTCAAATGAAACTGAGTAAGGGACACAACAGAATGGGTGATATTATGTTCTGTTAAGGCAGTCCTTACGGTTTCAGATTTAAATTCTGCTGCTCCAATTAATTGACCTGGCAATGGCAGACAGTTCACAGCAAAACTCCCCAATTTACCTGTAGTGCCAATGGCTTCTTCCGGTGGAATTTCCAATATGGGAATATTTCGATTATGCATCATTTTTTTTAACTGATCCACAGATTCCTTTTCTAATAAGGCAGTACATACAATCAGTAAACAAAGCTCATTATCTGCATTAAATACTGGCGTACAAAGGGTGTCCAAATGAAAGGAATTAGATCGTAAAATCACGAGATCTTCCACATCTAACAGTTCAGCGGTCTTTTCGTTCCCCTTGAGGCTATTTCGAGATTCACCAGCAAATAATATATTTTCATTGGAACAATAATAGAATTCTCCCCCCTCGATAAAATGATTATCATCATTGGGAAGCGTATGAACTTTAACATCTTGATCCATTAACCATTCTTCGATTATTTTTACTTCAGCCTGACGCTCTTTTTCCCTAAATCGGGCAATTACAACATCACCTCCTTGATTGCTCACATATAGATCTCGTACAAACACAAAATCATGTTTCCATTTTTTAGAATTCATACCATCTAATTTTGAAGGAAATGGAATAATATCTAAGGCAGGAGATTTTTCGGTAAGCATTTGAGAAAGAGCCATCCACTCCCTTTCAAGCAATCCCTGATTTGGTTGGATGCCCAGAACCATTGCCGGATTATCCTCATATTGAGGCGTACCATTTCCCCACCAGGGGTTATTGGGTAATGATGATATAATAATTTTCAAAAGGCTGTTTTAATGTAAAATGTAGAGGCTGTAATTTTCAATTCTTAGGGGTGTATTAAAAAGGGTAAATTGATTATTTGTTAAACCTCCAGCTCCACCATGTACCCTGTGTGCTTGCGCATATTTACTACTGTTCCATCATCAAAAATCAAGTACTGGCCCTTAACCCCCCATAGCCGGCCAGCAATTTCCCCCAATTTATCGAAGCTAAGAGATTTCACTTTTTCTGGATATTCATTTACGGGATAATTAATTTCAGTAATGTTATCTTCTTCACTTATATAATTCTGCAGATCTGAAGGGAGATGGGCTATCATCTCCTTTTTTGCTATGGTTAAATCTACCCCTTCTATGAGCTGGTTTTTCAGCATCCGTTGCCAATTGGTTCGATCAGATATATGTTCTTTCAAGGCAACTTCTATGAGGCCTGCGGTATAGCGGTTGGGAGTTTTCGCCAATTTAATTGCTTGCCAGGCACCCTGGTCAATCCAGCGAGTTGGTATTTGACCTGAGCGTGTTACTCCCACTTTTATACCACTGGAAATTGCTAAATATACAATGTGATCCTGTAGACAGTGATTCTCTGCCCATTCCATATCCCGCGCAATGCCATCTTGCGCCCGACAGAGTTCAGGCCTGAAAATACATTCAGATGTTTCCGGAGCATTGAGAAAACAGGGGTAACAAAATCCCTGGGCAAAAGATTTATTTGTTTTCCGTCCGCAGGCAACACAGTAAATTTCCTTCAGCCATTTTAAAGCAATGTACTTGCCAATAAGAGGGTTCATATATATCAGCTCATCACCAATTGGCAATTCGTATTCTATGGGATTTACCAGTTTGGTTTCCATTTTTAAAAGAGTACCATTGTATCGCATAGTTAAAATTACAGGATATTTTATTAAAATAATTAAAAATTCCATTTGCTTTATACATTGTCGGTGGACGTAAGTTTTATATATATGGCATCAGATTTACATAATTTAATCATTGTAGAATCACCTTCAAAAGCGAAAACGCTGAAACGCTTCTTAGGTAATGATTACCAAATTGAAGCATCAGTGGGGCATGTACGCGATCTGCCCAAAAGCGATCTTGGAGTGGATGTAGATAATGGATTTAAACCTACTTATGTTGCATCCAAAGATAAATCAAAAGTTATTACTCAGCTAAAAAAATTGCTGAAGAATGCTTCAACTTTATATTTGGCTACTGATCCAGATCGTGAGGGTGAAGCCATTGCCTGGCACCTAATGGAACTTCTGGATCCAAAAATTCCTGTTAAACGATTGGCCTTTCATGAAATTACGAAAACAGCCATTCAAGAATCTTTTGACCATATACGCGATATTGACCAATCCTTAGTAAGCGCACAAGAAGCCCGGCGCATCCTAGATAGGCTATGGGGATATTTGGTTTCAAAAAAATTATGGTTTAATGTAAAAGGTGGTTTATCTGCTGGTCGGGTTCAAAGCCCAGCTGTAAAAATTGTAGTTGACAGAGAAAAAGAACGTGCCAGATTTATTGAAAGTGAATATTGGAGTATTATTACTCAGTTTGTCTCAAAAGGAGAATCTTTTGAGGCACGTCTAAAAGCATTAGATGGACAAAAAATTGCTATTGGCAAAGATTTTGACAAAGAAACGGGTAAACTTTCAAAGTCTAATTTATTAGCGCTGGATAAGACTAAAGCTGAAAGTTTAGCAGAATCATTTCTAAATTCAGACTGGAAGGTTGCCAAAGTTGAGCAGAAACCCGCCAAGCAAAATCCGTACCCACCATTTATTACATCTACTTTGCAGCAAGAAGGGGTTCGGAAATTAAGGATGTCGTCTCAACAGGTAATGCGCAGCGCGCAAAAGCTCTATGAGGAAGGCTACATAACCTATATGCGTACTGATTCTGTGAGTTTATCCAGCGAAGCAATTAATGGATCTCGAAATGCAATTGAATCTTTATTTGGAGCAGAATATCTGCCAGAAACCCCACCCATATATAAAAGTAAAGTAAAAAATGCCCAGGAAGCACATGAAGCAATTCGGCCAGCGGGAGCTACTTTTAAGAACCCTAAAGATATACAGGGAAAGCTTGATGATCAAGAATGGAAACTCTATGACATGATTTGGAAACGAACTCTTGCTAGCCAAATGAAATCTGCAAAATTACTTAAAACAAATGTGGAAATTTCTGATGGGAAAGCCATGTTTGATGCTCATGGTAAGGTGATAGAATTCCCGGGATTTTTAAAAGTATATGTTGAAGATATTGATGATCCTAAT
>CAJWYZ010000116.1 GCA_913049525.1 uncultured Fidelibacterota bacterium
GATGTATTTATAGAACAAAGGATTATGTTAATACTACAACTTTAGTTAATTCATATCAGGGCAAGAAACTTAATTCTCCAAATGATGTTGTCGTAAAGACAGATGGTACTATTTGGTTTACTGATCCACCATACGGAATTTTATCAGATTACGAGGGTTATCCAGGCGAACAAGAATATGGAGGGAACTATGTATTCAGATACGATCCAATCTCGAAAAACCTTGAAGTAGTGTTAAAAGACCTGGACAGACCAAACGGAATAGCTTTCTCACCAGATGAAAAAAAAATATATATCGCTGATACAGGAGAGGATGTTAAGCATTTATATGTCTATGATTTAGATGAAGCTGATAACTTAATTAATAAAAAATCAATTTATGATTTCAAACCATTCTTTTCGGACGGGTTCCGTTCAGATAAAGACGGAAATATATGGACCAGTGCTGGGAAAGGAATAAAATGTTTTAATCCCAAAGGTGAAATCATTGGTCAACTTTTAGTTCCAGAGCTAGTCTCTAATCTAGAATTTGGAGGAAAAGAAGGTAATATTTTATATGTAACAGCTACAAGCTCTCTTTATTCTATGGAATTAAATCAAATAGGTGCAAAATATATTAAATGAATAATTCTTCATTAACAAAATTAAAATGTGAACCTTGTTCATGTAAAACCCCGAAACTTTCATTAGTTGAAATTCAAAAGAAATTATCTGAATTAAATGAATGGCAGTTAAATGATAACAAGGAAATGATATTTAAAAAATTTAAATTTAAGAATTTTAAAAAGTCTATACAATTTACAAACCTGGTTGGTGATTTAGCTGAAGAGGAGGGGCATCATCCTGATATTTCTTTAGGTTGGGGATATTGCTTAATTATGATATATACTCATGTAATTAAAGGTCTTTCTATAAACGATTTCATATTGGCAACTAAAATAGATCAATTAAATAAAAAATATTTTTTATGAATAAAATTAATTTAAATAAAAAAAATGCAGTTGTAACTGGTGGTGCACAAGGATTTGGATTGGCAATTACTAAAAGATTTATTGCTTCGGGTGCAAATGTTGCTATTTGGGATATCGATAAAAATGTATTAGATATATTATCACTAGATGGTAATATTTTAAAAATTGAAGTAGATGTTACTAATTATCAAGATGTAGAAAAGGCTACGGCAGAGACAATAAATTTTTTTAAATCAGTAGATATATTCGTTAATAATGCAGGTATTGCAGGCCCAAATTTTACAACTTGGGAATATCCAATAGATGAATGGCAAAAAGTTATAGATATAGATCTAACAGGTACATTTTATTGTTGTCATTCAATTATTCCTCATATGATTAAAGAAAATTATGGAAGAGTAATTAATATTTCTTCTATTGCAGGTAAAGAAGGCAATCCTAATGCAATGCCATATAGTGCAGCTAAAGCTGGTGTCATTGCTTTAACAAAATCACTTGGGAAAGAATTAGCAAAGTATAATATTGCTGTAAATTGTGTTACACCTGCAGCTGCCAAAACAAGAATATTTGATCAAATAAGCGAAGAACATATTAATTATATGCTTTCTAAAATTCCCAGAAATAGATTTGTGAAAGTAGAAGAATTAGCTTCTATGGTATCTTGGTTAGCTTCTGAAGAAAATTCGTTTACTACTGGAGCAGTTTTTGATTTAAGTGGCGGAAGAGCCACTTATTAAATATCATTTATATTTCTTCTAATTCTACTTCATTATTGAACTCAACACCAAAACCAGGTTTGTCTGTTAATTCAATTTCACCATTATTTGGAATAGGCTCATCTTTAAAAATTTTTCCAAATATAGGAACAATTTTGTCTCCTTTAGGACTTAAGTTAATAAATTCGTTAAAAGGTGTTATGGTATATGTAATTCCAAAATTATAAGCATAAACACCACTGCAATGAGGTATAACGATCATATCATAAGCAGAGGCCATTGCTGCAATTCGAAGTGTTTCAGTTAGACCAACTAAAGTTAAATCAGGTTGCAAAATATCAACAGATCTATCTTCGATTAATTTACGAAATCCATAACGAGAATTTATATGTTCACCTGTAGACCATTTTTGCCAAGGTGTAGCTTTTTTTATATGTTTATGACTTTCAAGATCATGGGGAGGAAGCACTTCTTCTATCCAAAATAAATTAGTCATTATTAACTAGATTATTTTGAATCGCAATTATAATATAAGTATATTATTTTTACCCAAATATTTGCAGATAAAATAAATTTTCTTCAATTAAAAAAAATTAATTTTGACTTATATCAATGATTCTACTTTACTATAATATTATTTTGCTATTATCTTATATTAAGATTATTTATTATTTAATTTTTGGGAGGAAATTATGAATTATATTATAAAAATTTTATTAATTTTTTCTGCCATTTTTTCAGTTTCTAAAACTGTTCTCTCTGAGGAATTAATTATTTGGAGTAGGGGCGGTTGGTCAGATTGGATGGTAGAAGGATTCAACAAAAAAATGACTGATGAAGGCAAAGATATTGTAGCTCTTAATAATTTGATTGGACATGCAGACTTTCAGGTTAAATTTACTGCTGCATTAGCTTCTGGAGAAAGAGTTGATGTTGCAAATATCGACCTTATTAACGTTCCTTATTACGCTGAAATTGGAGCATTGGAAGATATGACAGACTTTTTAAAGTCTAAAGATTACTATGACAAATTACTTAAAGGGATGTTAGCACTTGGTACTAATAACGGTAGACATTTTGCAGCACCCAATGCAGCAGATGTTTCTGGTTATGTTGTTAATAAAAATCTTATACCTAACCCGCCAACTAACTGGGCAGAAATGACTGAACTATGCAAACAATTTGCAGCAGACGGTAAAATCTTAATAGCATGGCCAGGTAATAATTATGGCGGACAAATTTTTACAGTAATGCCAGTTGCCTGGGCTAATGGTGGTTCATGGACAAGTTTTGATGGTTCAAAGGCTGAATTAAATCATCCAAAAACAATCGAAATGTATGAACATTATCAAAATATGATCAATATTGGATGTGTTCCAAAAAATGTTTCATCATGGGGTTGGGGTGATAAGCAAGATGGTTTCTTAGCTGGTGATATAGGAATGATTGGTACAGGTAACTTTATGATTAATGTTGTAAAAGATCATTTAGATAAAGTTGATCCACATTTTATGGCTTTTATGAGTAAAGACGGAAGTACTAAATCTGCATTTATCGGTGGTGACTTAATTGCAATTCCTGCAACAACGGGAAATAAGGAAGCAGCTCTTGAATACATCGAGTATGTTCTTTCATACGAAGGTCAAGTTGAAGTTTACACTAAAAATGGTGGTATTCCTGTCAGAAGTGATCTTTTTGAAGGAAATCCTTATTTGACTGACCAGCATATGGTATTTGCAAATGCTGTTAATGAACCAGCAGCTTCAGCTCCATTCACTTATGTTTATCAGGAGCTAATGGATCCTTGGTTGGTGTTTAATCAAAGAATTTGGAATGGTGAAGATGTTAAAACCGTTGCAGATGAACAGACTGCAGCTATGCAAAAAATAATTGATTCAGGTTATTAATATATAGAGCTAAAGGCCGGTATAAAATGAGTAGACTTAGAAGAGAACAGGTGTTTGGTCTGCTTATGACTTTACCGGCCTTATTACTACTTTCAATTTTTTTCCTTTATCCACTTTTTAATTCTTTTTGGATGTCTCTTCATAAATGGCCCTTATTTGGAAAGCCTAAATGGGTTGGACTAGATAATTATGTGTGGATGTTTAACGATGAACGTTTTTGGCAATGTTTGAAATTTACTTTAGTGTACACAATAACAGTAACACCTATGTTGTTCATTGTTGCAATAGGAACTGCCTTACTGTGTAATGTCAAAACATGGGGTACAACTTTTTTTAGAAGTATTTATTTTTTACCTGTTGTCATGTCTTTTGCTACTGCAAGCTTTGTTTGGCTTTGGTTATATAGTGAATGGTATGGTGTAATTATTTTCTTATTAAAGGCTATAGGTTTCGGCCCAGAAGATGGACAACTTAGCGTGTGGACAGATGGTTGGACAGCAATGTGGGCTGTCAATACCATGGTTACATGGAAATTTGCTGGGATACAAATGATTATCTTAATAGCAGGCCTTCAATCGATACGAGATGATTATTATGAAGCTTCAAGACTGATGGGAGCTTCACGTTTTCAAACTATTTGGAATATTACTTTACCCTTGTTAAGACCATCTATTGCTTTAGCGTTGATTCTTTCAATAGCAGGTTCCATTCAAGCATATGAACAATTTCAAATTATGACTCGTGGTGGTCCTATGAATGAAACAAAAACATTAGTTATGCTTACAATTGGTATGGGATTTGATTATTTTAAATTAGGCCCAGCCGCAGCACTAGGAGTTATAATTATGAGTATTCTTTTTGTTATAACAATAATTCAATTAAGATTATTCCGTAAAGCTTATTAGGATGAAAAAATATTCTGGAGATTGGTATTGGTATTATACGATCAATTCAGTTTTAG
>CAJWYZ010000117.1 GCA_913049525.1 uncultured Fidelibacterota bacterium
AGACGCTTCCAATTGTTTGCTGTATATTTTTACACGCTCGGTTTCCTTTATCAGTTCCCAACCCTCATCATTTTGTAATTCATACCAACTTGGTGGGTATTGATGATCATAAGCAAATAATATAGAGATGGAGAAAGAAAAAAAGAGTAGAAAAATTTGGAATATAGAGAAAATATATTTTTTCATATTATGCAGGTTTGTCAATATCTAAAATAAACTGTTCAGCAATCTGCATACAGGCAAGTACAGCTTCCGGCTCAATTTGATCAACTGTATCAAACTGGGTATGATAAGGAACATTGCCGCTTGTGAAGGTGGTATCCAAACCAATGATGGATAAAGCCGGTATTCCCGCTTTTGCAAATTCTGCTGCATCAGTAGACCCACCCCCAAAAGGCATCCTTATTTTGGGGATATTATATCCCAACGATTTGGATATTTTAGTACATTTCTGGATTATGTTTTTATCCAACTGAATTGTACCATTGATTTCAGATTTTAAATAACGGAGGTCTTGCAGTCTGTAAATACTGTCCATATTTATATTGTAAGTGGGAATAGATTGTAATGTTTCTCTATGTAATTTGACATATTCTCTGGCGCCACGCAATCCACTCTCTTCAGCATCGGGGCAGAGAAATACCAAAAGGGTATGTGTCAAATTTTGGATTGAAAAATGATCTGCTAACTTTATGGCTATGGCAGATGAAATTAAATTATCGCCCGCTCCTGGACTTACATCCCAACTGACGAAAAAGAAATATTGAAGCATGAATATTAATCCAAATCCCAAAATATAAATAAGTTCTTTATTAATTTCAAATGAACCTGGTTGGGTTATCCATTGGTAGGAAGCCCAAAGACTGATGGCAGTTATTAGAAAATAAAGGCCTGTTGTAATGATAACCCTAAGCTTATATAATTTTTGATTTTTATTGAGAAAACGAAAAACATGAGGGCTGTCATAATGACCACTGATTATGATGGATTGCTGAATTTCAGCAGTTGGTTCAATGGTTCCGGAAATATTATAACCATCTGTTTTCTTAAAAAGCGGATCAATAAATTCTTTATAAAATACAAATTCACATACAGCCATGATGCAGCCAAAGAATGTGAGAACTGCTGCTAAAATAGTCCAAGCACCGCTGGTAATTAAGCAGATAAATGCACCTAAATAGGAAATGGAAAAATAGCGGATAAAATATAAAAAGGCATCCCGGCTGCATTGAAATTTTTCTGAAAATGTTTGCGTACAGGATTTTTCCAATTCAGTTTTCAACCGCACTCCAGCCTTTTTACAGGCAGGGGTTCCGGTTAAGCGGGGGCCAAATTCATCTATAATTTCAGCTGTAAGATCTAATGCTGATTGTGCCTGTTCTTCGGTGATATTTGATTTCAATACTATAATACCCTACATTGAAAGTGAACCTTTGCGGAAATCTGTCTTTCCGATTCGTACATTCACCACCGTTGGTTTTCCAGATTGCGCAGACTCTTTTGCATGGGTTAGGACTTCGTCAATTTGATTCTCATCATCAATAAAATATCCAGCTCCCCCCAATGCTTCTACCGCTTTGTGGTATTCAGTTGGCGCTAATTCAGTACTCACTGCAGAACCCAACATATGAACTTGGTCCCGGGCAATTTGTGTCCAACCAGCATCATTTCCAATTATAGCAATTACCGGAATTTTATGGCGGACAAACGAATCAAACTCCATAAGACTGTACCCAAATGCCCCATCTCCGTATATTGCCCAAACCACCGAATTTGGATGGGTGAGTTTTGCGCCCAATATGAATCCTGCTCCAACTCCCAGTGTACCAAATACTCCCGGGTCCAGCCAACCGGTAAATGAACGAGGCTGCAAAATATAGGAGGCTGTGGCTACAAAATCGCCGCCATCTGCCACAATTATATCGCCGCCCTGAATATGCTCATTTAATGATAGGCATAATTTCATGGGATTAACAAAATCCGTAGCTATGTTGGATTGGTCAATAATATCTGTTTGTCTTTTATCATTTCTAATTGCTAACTGCTCTTGCCAATTCACCCATTTTGAATCAGAATTATTCTTTCCTGAATTGCTCCAATCAATAAGAAAAGTCCCCGGTGAAGTGAGAATTGCTTTTGTAGGTTTTCGGTTCAAATACAGATCATTTCTACTGAGATTGATAGAGAGAATTTTTGCCTTATGATTTATCACTCGGCCATAATCCAGACGAAAATCACAGGGCACTCCAGCCAATATTACCAAGTCTGCTTCCTTCAAGGCTTTTGTTCGTTCATGGCGGAAAATGGGTAAATAAGATTTGGAAAGAAGCCCCCGTGCCATGCCTGAAACAAAGGTGGGAATATTTAAATTTTTAACTGCATCTGCTAATTTTTCATGTTGAGCGGGGTTGATTAGGGCTTGACTGCCAATGAGCAGTACCGGTTGTTTTGCAGACTGCAGCATTTCAGATAAGCGGTGAATATGTAATGATGTATCTTGAGAATCTTCAATTCTAGTATTTTCAGGGAAGGTTTTATTTTTATCCTTAAAAATACGATTTACATTCCAATTTAGATAACGAGTCATCCACCAAGGCATAGATTTGCCAATTGATTTTAGACCATACCACTCACGCACCAACGACTCAGGATAGAGCAAATCCACAGGAATTTCTAAATAAACGGGACCGGGTACTCCAGAGGTGGCTGTTGAAATTGCTTCCTCCAGTGATGGCTGTAAATCTTTCACCCGTTTGATTGTTTTTGCATATTTTGTGATGGATTCCACCACTGATAAATGGTCAATATCTTGAAGGCTGCCTCTATCTTTCAGAACCGTTGCTGCTGCACCGCCCAAAATGAGCACGGGTACCTGAGCCATCTGTGCATTTTTTATTGCGGTAATGGTATTGGTCAATCCCGGTCCTGCGGTTACAGCGGCAACACCAATAATCCCGGATAGCCGCGAAATAGAATCTGCAGCAAATACCGCTGTGGACTCATGACGGACATCGATAACCCGAATACCCAATGCATTACAGCCTGTCAAAATGGGAGATATATGTCCACCACAAAGGGTGAAAATCCATTTTACGTTATGGCGGTGAAGTAACTCTGCAACTGAATTTCCGCCATGTTGTTCAACACTCGTGTTCAAATTTCAACCTTCTCATCAAAAACTATACAGGGTTTACCATTCCAACTCCAATCTTGCACATCTTTGTCTGTTAAGCGTGGGCTAAAATGGGTAAGAATGAGCCGTTTAACTTTGGCTTCGTCTGCAATTTCCATAGCCTGGATTTCAGTGGTATGAAAATGTTCTTTCGCCTTTTCTCTCAGGTGATGCCCGAAGGTTGCTTCATGAATGAACACATCAGCATTTTCAGCCAGTTTAACTGCATTTGAATTGGGGAGTGTATCTGTTATAAACACTAAATTCTTACCAGCATCAGAAATTCTATATCCCCAACAAGGGATTTTATGTTTCATTTCCAAGGCCTGAATTTTAATGTCATCCTGAATAATTAATTGGTCATCTGCTGAAATATCAATCCATTGAAAATCCTGCTTATTTATTAATCCCGAGTGTCGAAAACAATCATCAAAATAATTCTGGAGTTGAGGTGGTCCAATTAGCGTTAAGGTTGAATCAATACCAAATATTTTTCGATAGAACAGAAGTGGGATTAGCCCCCCAATATGGTCGGGATGCATGTGTGTAATAAGAATATATTTTAGATTTTTCCATTTGTATCCAGCTTTCTGCCAACGCAGGTAACTTCCTTCACCACAATCAATCATTACATCATAATTAGTGGTGGAAACCATTACACAGGTAACACCTCGGTCTTGTGTAGGAACACCACCGGAATATCCAATTATTTGAAAAGATTGTAACATCAATCGTCCATTTCCGGTTTTTGCCTGAGCTGTTTTTTTTGAGATTGTTTCCTTTTAGTTTCCAATATTTTTTCTTTTGCTGATCTGGGTTTACGTGTTGGGATTCTCTTTGGAGGACGATAATTTAATGCTACCAGTTTTCCCCTGAGTTGGAGAAGGCATTTTCGTTTATTTTGGTATTGGCTGCGTTCATCCTGACAAGAAACTACTGTACCAGTTGGGAGATGGGTCATGCGAACTGCCGACTCTGTTTTATTTAGATGCTGACCACCCTTTCCTCCAGCTCTGAAAGTATCCACATTACATTCTTTCAGGAGGTCTTCATCGGAGTCTGGAATATGAACAGGATCACTCAATTAAAACTGAGGCTCAGTTTTACGCAAGTCCCGCAGAACCACCTAAGTCTAAAATATCAATACCAAATTGGGATGCGGCTTTTTGCCATTTATCTGAATTGGAAATTGAAAAAATAAAATTATCATCTGCCGGCATGAGTAGCCAGTCACCATTTTCAATTTCTCTCTCAATTTGACCTTTTTCCCATCCTGCATATCCAAATGAAAACCGAAATTCTTCTGGTCCATTTCCATTTTTCAGATCTGCAACAATTTGTTTATTAGAGGTTAATGCAACTGATTTAG
>CAJWYZ010000118.1 GCA_913049525.1 uncultured Fidelibacterota bacterium
TAAGATTCCCCCTGCGACAGAAACATTTAAGCTTTCCAATCCTTCAATTCCAGGAATGGATATAGTTGATGTAATAAAGGGTTTTGATAGCTCACCTATACCATGGGCTTCATTTCCTAAAATTAATATCCAACCCTTAATAGTTTCTAAGTTGAGAGTTTGAACAGGATTTCCCTTCATATCTGATCCTAATATTTCCATCCCAGTTTCTGAGTAATCTCCTAATAATTTCTCTTCGGATATTGCATCAAAGTGTGAAAAATAAAAATGTGCTCCCATGGCTGAGCGTACCACCTTTGAGTTAAACGGATCCACACATTCAGGAGAACGAAATATCGATTTAATTCCAAACCAGGCTGCAGTTCTTAAAATAGTACCCATGTTCCCCGGATCAGAAATTCCATCAAGGTAAATTGCCCTTTTAGGGGGATCATTATATTTTTCATAGTCTGGAATTGGAGCAAGTGCAATTATCCCCTGGTCATTGAGACTATCACTTATCTGCCTAATTATTTTATTGGGAGCCAAACTAAATGGAATATTTTTCTTCTCCAATTTTTGAAGAATATTCTTTCCAAAAATTGAGTTCAGGCTTTTCTGTGTCATCCACACTTCTAACAATTGTGCATCGGCAGATAATGCCTGATCGATGAGACGATTGCCTTCTAACAGAAATTGGTTTTCTTGCCGACGATATTTCTTTTGATGAAGTGACTTTAGTTGTTTTATGCGGGCAGCAGACAGCACAAGATTTTATATATTTATTTCTAGTGATACAGGCGCATGGTCGGAACCCATTACTTCAGGCAATATATATGCATTTCCCAATTTAGACTCAAGAATTTGAGATGTACAGAAATAATCAATTCTCCACCCGATATTTCTATCTCTTGCATTTGCCCGGTAACTCCACCAACTATAATTATCCCCCTCTGAATGGAACTCCCTAAAGGTATCGATAAATCCTTTGGCTAAAATATTATCAAACCCTTCACGTTCATCATCTGTGAATCCTGCATTACCTGGATTAGACTTGGTAGTCTTATTGGTTTTTGGATTTGCCAAATCAATTTCTCTATGAGCAACATTCAAATCTCCACAGAAAATAACGGGTTTAGATTTTTCAAGTGAACACATATGCTCCAAAAAATCAGGGTCCCATTCCCCATATCGGTAAGGCAATCTAGTCAATTCTCGTTTTGAGTTTGGAGTGTACACATTTACTAAATAATAGTTGGGAAACTCAAGAGTAATAACTCTACCCTCAGAATCATGTTTAGAAATATCCAATCCTTTTGAAAAATTAATGGGTTCAATTTTTGAAAATATTGCTGTACCGGAATATCCTTTTTTTTCTGCCCAATTCCAATACTTATAGGGATATTTTGGCAGATCTAATTCAACTTGTTCAGGTTGAGCTTTGGTTTCCTGCAAACAGAGAATATCGGGATTATATTTTTCTACAAAATCCAAAAAACCTTTTTTAATGGCTGCCCTGATTCCATTTACATTCCATGAAATAATTTTAATCACTGACTTTTTCTAACCTGTCAATGGATTTCCTCACATAATCGGGATGCTCAAAAGTTTTAATTTCAGCATGTTTCAAGGCAGTGGTGAACATTTTCCCAAAATCAATATTGGCTTCCGTTTTACGCACAATTTCCAAGTCAGCTTTTGTCTCAGGGTGAATGGGCACAAAAAATGAGCAGCAGTCATCATACGGTTCTATGGATATTTCATAGGTACCAATTTTTTCAGCAATTCGAATAATGTCTTCTTTATTTAACCCTGCAAGGGGTCTCAAAATAGGCCGATCGGCGGCATCGGCAGTGGCGCGAATATTGGATAATGTTTGGGATGCAACCTGTCCCACAGATTCACCACTAATGAGAGCGGGAATGGCCAATTGTTCTGCAATCATGGATGCTATTTTTATCATGGCACGGCGAAAAAGTATGACCCAGAGTTTATTAGGTGTATCAGCCATGATTTTCTGTTGTATCTCTAATAGAGGGACCATGTAAACTCTGCATTGAATTTGGAACCCCGCTAAAACGGTTAATATTTCTTCTACATTTTGAATGGATTGACGGCTCGTGGCGGGGGCACTATGAAAATGAACATAAGTTAATTCAACTCCTCTTTTCAACATTTCAAAGGAAGAAACCGGAGAATCAATCCCTGAAGATATCATGCTTATAGCCTGTTCACTGGTCTTAACTGGCAAACCACCAAATCCATAAATACGCTCATGCCCAATATAAGCCATGCCTTTTACCAGTTCGATGACCACATCCATATCTGCATTTTTTAATTTTACCGGCTTTAAATAGGTAGACTGCAAATGTTGCCCCACCATTATATTAATTTCTTGAGATGAAAGATGAAAATCTTTGTACTGTCTCCGTGCAGATACACGAAAAGATGAAAATTCTAACCCCTTTAATTGTGCTGCTGCTACGGATTTCATTGTATCAATATCATCTTTAACCTGAGTCATAAGAATGGCATGTTTTATACCCATCACTTTTCTTAACCGTTGAGCATAATCATTCCACATTGATTCATCAATGCCAAAACAGAAAATACGGGCAGCATTCAATTGAACTTTTGAAAATGGGAGCCCAGATAATTGACGCTTGATATTTTTGATTAAACGACGTTCAAACCAGCTACGGTTTTTACCTTTTAACGCTATTTCATGGTAATGGATAAGAATACAGAAGGCTTCTGTCATTCTTAAGAAGTTTTGTTAAAGAATTGATTTATCTCAGAAATGGGTACTTCATTTTGATTCCCGGTGGACATATCTTTTACGATTATTTTGTTTGCTGCTAATTCTTTTTCACCCAAAATAATGGTTGTTTTTGCCCCGCATCTTCCTGCTTCACGCATTTGAGCTTTAAGACTTCGACGCAGGGTTTCCATTACCACTATCTTTCCACAATTTAGACGAAGATCATTGGCTATTTTAGAGGCTGTTACCGTTGTTTCATCTCCAAAGTGAATCAAATAAATATCTGGTAAATTCCTTGAAATATTTTGTTTATCAATGGCAAGAATCAATCGCTCTATTCCAGCTGCAAATCCAACTGCGGGAGTAGATTTTCCCCCTAACTGCTCAATTAATCCATTATATCGCCCGCCACCGCATAAGGCATCTTGAGCCCCTAGGGCTGATGATGTAATCTCAAAGGTGGTATGGCTGTAATAATCCAATCCCCGCACCAGTTTTTTATCATGAAAGTAGGGAATTTCTATTTCATTTAATATCCGTGTAACCATTTCAAAATGGGCTTGATCTTTATCTGAAATAGAGTCAAAAATAAAGGGTGCATGTTCATCTAATAATTCTTGGCAATGGGGATTTTTGCAATCAAACAGGCGAAGTGTATTTTTTTCAATTCTTGTTTGACAGGTAGCACAAAGTTTCGACTTAATTTTTTTTACCGATGATCGAAGACTCTCTAAATAGGCAGGTCTAATTTCAGCATTTCCGATACTATTTAATCGAACGGACATATTTTGTATATCAAACTTTTTGAATATATTGTACGCCAGAGAAATTATTTCTGCATCCTGTTCAGGGTTGGAGGAACCAATCGCCTCTGCACCAAATTGATGAAACTGCCTTTGTCTCCCCTTCTGTGGTCTCTCTCTCCTGAACAAGGCATCAATATAATAGAGGCGATGGATGGGGTTTTGATTACCCATCTGATGTTGAAGATATGCTCGCGCAACAGGAGCAGTTAATTCAGGTTTTAAGGTAAGGGTGTTTCCGCCTTGGTCCGTCCATGAATACATTTCTTTGGTAACAATATCGGTGTCTGTGCCGATTCCCCGAACAAATAATTCCGTGTTTTCGAATGCAGGAGTTCGTATTTCTCCATAGCCATTTTGCTGCATTAGGGTATGGACGGAATTCCCCACTTCCCTCCAAAGATTTAATTCTTCTGGAAGAAGATCATGGGTACCCTTTATGGTTCTAAAATTTTGCATTAACTAAGATCATCCGTCTTTGCTTCGTCATCTTCCCAATTCTGAATAATATTTATAATTTCACTGGTATGATTGGCTTCTAATAAACCAAAACGGACTTCCGGATTTTCAAACATAATTCGAAAGCGGGTGATAAATTTTCGATGCTCGCAAGGGTCTTCATTGGGGCTCAATGTTAACAGAATTAAATGACAAAGTTGCCCATCTGGCGCATTAAACTCCAACCCTTCTTTGGAAATTCCAAGAACACAAACAAGTTCGTCAATTTCCATTGAGGTAAAATGGGGATATGCAATTCCACGACCTGCAGCAGAGGGTAATGTTTTCTCCTTTTCTGTGATGGCAGCGTACAATTTGCTGGTGGTAGATAATTTGTCGATAGATTGCAAGTGAACCAAAAGTTCCTGAATTGCTTCTGACTGAGTCGATACCTGAATGGGTAGGAGAATCGTGTTCTCCTTCAATTTATCCCGTAAATTCATGGGGTGAAAATTTCTTCCTTTATGGC
>CAJWYZ010000119.1 GCA_913049525.1 uncultured Fidelibacterota bacterium
GAGAGCAAGCGGTGTGTATAGAGACAAAACAATATTAGCTGTAATTCCTGCAAGGGGTGGAAGTAAAAGGTTGCCTAATAAAAATATAAAACCTTTACTGGGTAAGCCCCTGATAGTATGGACGATAGAACAAGCAAATAAGAGTAAATATTTGGACAAGATAATTGTAAGTACTGATAGTCAAAAGATTACTAAGGTTGCACGCCGATACAATGCAGAAGTTCCATTCCAGAGACCAAAGAAAATTTCCAAGGATAATGTGCCTCTTCTTGATGTTGTTATCCATGCCCTGGAGTTTTACAAAAGGAAAGGGATTAATTTTGATATGGCAGTCATATTGCAGCCTCCCTGCCCCATGAGAATAGCGAAGGATATAGATGGTGCTATTGAATATCTTTTTAAGAAGAAGGCCAAAGCTATAATCTCTGTTTGCGAAGCTTTTCACCATCCTCTGTGGATGAACATATTGTCTCCTGATGGATGTATGAAAAATTTTCTCGCTCGCAGTACAAGGGGTAAAAACAGTCAGTACTTGCCGAAATATTTCCAGCTAAATGGAGCGATATTTCTAGGTTTCGTGGATTATGTTAAAAGAAATAAAAGTTACTATGGCAAAGAAACTTATGCCTACATTATGCCTAAAGAAAAATCATTAGAGATAGATGACATTGTTGATTTCAAGCTTGTTGAAGCATTGTTGAGAGGGTAATACAATCTTATCAGTGACTTCGTCTTAGAAATTCAGGATGATATATGAGTAAGAAAATAGTTGGCAAGACAGATGCAGCGTATTCAGAGGTAAGCAAATGTATAATTTACCTTGCAGATCTAACACATAATTATGCTGCGAAAGGTCCACATACATTTCCGGTAAACATAGGGTATGTAGCTTCATATGCGAAGAAGTTTTTTGGAGATAGGATAGAGGTACAGTTATTTAAGTTTCCTCGTGATCTAATTGATGCCATAGAGAGGAAGAGACCACATGTAGTGGGTTTAGGTAATTATACATGGAATCTTGACATTAATAACAGAATAATTTCCTGGGTTAAGTCTCTATCGGGAGAGATACTTACTGTTTATGGAGGGCCCGATCATCCTGTTGATCCCAAGGTTAGACTCAGGTATTTTAAGGAGAGGCCAGATCTTGACTTTTATGTAATTAATCAGGGCGAAAAAGGGTTTCTAAATTTATTAGAAAGATACTTTCAATCCGCTAGTATAGAGGAGATGAAGATGTCTTCAGTGCAAAACTGTTCATTCTACAATAAGAGCGCAGATGAAGTGATTGAATCAGGGAGTTATGAATATATCAAGGACTTAAATGAGATACCATCTCCTTATCTTAATGGTACATTGGATGAGTTTTTCCAATACAGTCTTATCCCGATAATTGAGACTAACAGAGGTTGCCCTTATTCATGTACATATTGTGCATGGGGAAAGGCAAGTCAAAACAAGATCTTTTCATTTGATCTTGAAAGGGTAAGACAAGAGATTGAGTATATTGTAAAAAATATAAAAAAGGTAAATATCCTTTATATAGGAGATGCAAATTTTGGCATATTTAAGAGAGATATAAAAATCGCAGAGTTTATGAGAGAAGCCAGAGACAGATATGGGTACCCTCGCCATATTTCTGTTAGTGGGGCAAAGGGTACGCCGAATCGGATGATAAAGATAGCTGAGATTTTGAGTGATATGATAAGTGTAACTAACTCCTTTCAGACAATGGATCCGGTAGCTGTGAAGAACATAAGGAGGCAGAATATAGATATCAATGAATTTAAGAAGATTCAAAACCATTTCAACGGAAAAGGTATTTCTACATATTCTGAACTGATATTGGGGTTACCAGGTGAGACAAAAGGATCTCATCTTAAGGGTTTAAGGGAACTCTTTGATTATAATAGCGCCGGCATTGCGTGCTATAACTTGAGAATGTTGGGAGGAAGCGAATTAGACACGCCGGAAAACAGAGTAAAGTTTGGTATCGAGACGAAGCACAGGTTGATAGATGGAGGTTTTGGTAAATATGCAAATATTAGTTCCATTGAAGACGAAGAGATGGTCCTCCATACAAGCACCATGACAGAGGAGGATATTCTATATTTTAGGCCAATACATTTTCTTATACAATTCCTCTGGAATTATAAATATTATTTGGAACTACTCTATTTTCTCAAACATATTGGCATAAACCCGGTGGATTTTGCTATCACTCTTATCGAGAAAAAAGATACTGCATCAGCTTCCGTTAGCAATATATTTAAAGATTTCATAGATGAGATGCACAATGAATGGTTTGACACAAAACAACAGCTTATTGAATATTATTCAAAACCTGAAAATTTCGAGAAAATAAGTAACGGAGGGTTTGGCAAGCTAAACTATAGATATACGTATAGATTTCTACTTGAGGTCAAAAAGGATTATGATGATTATCTTTTTACCGTTGCTCGGAATATGCTGCTGGAACGTGAAGCAACAGCCGAAACAGAAAGTGATGTGCTCGCAGATTTGAGAAAGTTCAGCGAAAACATATTTATTGATTTTACGGATGGCTTTGAAAGCATATGTACTGATAAGAATTCAGAGTTTAAGTACGATATTTTACAATGGAAGAAGGATGGATATAGCAGATCATTGCTAGAATACAAAAACCGCAGTATTAAATTGAAGTTTATGCTTCCGGATGAACAGGTGAAGACATTAAAAATGCTCTATGCGCAATTTAAAAATAGGGATGTTAATCAGACCATTAGGAAGATGGTGGAACTTATGAATAAAAGTGACCTCTTCTACAGAGTGAGTTACTTATGAAATGTGCACAATGATAAGGAATACGTTACAGAAGTAAGAATAAGATAAAAGATATTTCTGGATTAAGCATAGCGTACTTAATATGGATAGTTTAAAGAAAGGGAGAAGATTTATTGCTTCCATTCAAGCAAGGATGGGTTCTGCCCGTTTGCCTAATAAGGTCCTCAAGGAAGTTGCAGGGAAACCATTGCTGCAGATTATGATTGAGAGGGCAAATAAGAGCGTGTTGATCGATGACTTGATAGTTGCCACAACGCTTGAGTCTAGAGATGATGCTATTGTAGATCTGTGTAAAAATTTGGGTGTGAATTTCTTCCGGGGATCAGAAGATGGTGTCCTTGAAAGGATGTATCTTACGCATAAGGAGATATCTACAGATGTTGTGGTATCATTGTATGGGGATTGTCCTTTGATAGATCCAAAGATAATTGATACAGTCATTGTTGCCTATATAGTGAATCAGCCATGTGATTACGTGACAAATCTTGACTCCAAAACGTATCCCGCGGGCATGGGTCTGGAGGTGTATCCCTTTAGAGTCTTGGAATTGGCCTATCAGAAAGTAAATACTTCTGAGGACAGGGAGCACTCAAGCCGGTATTTTCGTGTTCGTCCCCATGAGTTTAAGCATGTACATGTTGGCGCCCCTCCTGAGCTCTATTATCCTCAGCTAGAGATTGCCCTCGATGAAGATAAAGATTATGAATTGATAAAAATCCTCTATGAGGCGCTTCATTCGCATAATCCCTATTTTGGTTGTAAGGATATTGTAGATTATATCAAGTTGAATAATCACCTTTTAGATATAAACCAGAAAGTCAAGCGCAGAGAATTAAAGAGATGAAAGCTTTTCGTACAGCAATAGCAGGGCTTGGCAAGATTGGTTTTGAATGTGATGTAAATACTGCTAAGAAATATGTGTTGTCTTATGCCAGGGCTTTCAGTTTACATAAAGGGTTTGAATTGGCTGCTGGTTTTGATATTGACCGTAGTAAACTGGATGCTTTTGAAGAGAAATATAAAGTACCGGGTTACCATTATAAAGATTTAAAAGGGAATCTCTCCGATATAGATGCGGTAGTAATATCCACCCCCGCAGAAAATCATTTTAAAGTATTTAAGGCGGTGATCTCTTCTTGCAAGCCACGTATGATAATTATGGAGAAGCCACTGGCTTTAAATTTAAAACAGGCAAGAGAGATCATAACAATAAGCAAAAAGAAGAAAATATTGTTATATGTAAACTATTTTAGAAGAGTAGATCCGGGGATCAGTAAGCTAAAACAGTACATTGTTCAAAAAAAATGGGGAAGATTAAAACATGTAGATATATTTTATGGCCAAGACCTGTTAAGTAATGGTTCCCACTTTATAGATTTAATGATATATCTTTTGGGGAATCCTGAGAGAGTTAAGTTGTTGCGCTCAAGGGATAGAAATAACCCGGATTTTATCTTTTACTATAAGCAGCTACTTATATTTTTTAAATCTTCCATTGGAATAGATTACTATCTAAAAGATATGGATTTTGTATTCGAAAACTCAAGAGTAAGGTACTCTCGGTTTTCTCTAACCCAACTAATGCTGCCCACAGACAAGTCGTGCTTCGGCGTAAAGGAACTAATCGATGTTAGCAGCAAAGACCTGCATTTGGATGTGGAAAGGTATATGTTAACTGTTG
>CAJWYZ010000120.1 GCA_913049525.1 uncultured Fidelibacterota bacterium
TCACTGTTACCACCCCGAAGCTCCAAAACAATCCTGCGAAAAACACCAGGGAAAAGCCGGTAAAATAATGAGAATTTTTTGTTTGTTCTGACAAATTATAAATTATTTTTTATAATTATAATATTTCTTTGCTTGTTCTGTCGTAATATATTCATTTAATATGTCATCTTCAATCAGTTTTGGATCCCTATCTTCAGGTTTTCCAAATCCACCTCCATTGGCAGTGTGAATTCTTACAACATCTTCTGGCTCTAATGATAAACCAGTTACAACAGAATATTTTTCAATTTTTCCATTTTTTCTAATAACTTCAACATAATTGGACCCACCTTCATTACCCCCTTCTAGCGCCCAAGGTAAACTTTTAGATCTGGTATATGCAACACTAACCCATGCATTTTTTGATCTAATTCGATAATCCATAATTATTCCTTTGCCTCCTCGAAATTTGCCTTCACCACCTTCTTCATCAGTTAATCTCATTTGATCAACGTAAACTCCGTGTCTTGCTTCTGAAATTTCTGCAGGGGTATTAAATGTGTCACCATGAAATGCTGAAAAATTTGCATTCATTCCATCAGCGTTACCACATGCCCCCCAACCTCCAACCTGAGGTTCAATAATTATAAAAGTTGCACCTGTGTCAGGATGTTGACCACCCATGAAAGTTCCGCATATAGATGCAAAACTTCCGGCTGTTGATTTATTAGGATTTAAATGAGAAATTGTTTTCCATATTAAATCATATGATCTTATATCGGTTTCGTAATAAATTCCTTGAGCGGCAGGTCTTATAGGGTTAAACATTGAGCCTTCATCACATAAAACTTTTAAAGGTCGAAATGTTCCTGCGTTACAAACGAAATCACCTGAAGTGATTCCTTTAAATGCCATTTGAGCAGAAACAACTGTTCCATCATATGAAGCATTATTGGGACCATCATCTTGTTTAGGATTGTTTCTAAGATCAACAATAAATTCTTTATTTGTTATTGTTACTTTAACTTGAATTTTTCTACCGTCATCCAATAAATCTTCACCATGAAAAGTTCCTTGTGGTAGCTGTGATAATGAATCTACTGATGCCTTTTCTCCATAATCCATAAATAGTTTTACTGACTGCTTAAAAGTTTCTTTCCCATATTTTTTTGCAATATCAATAATTCTTTTTTCACCAACTCTTATTGATGCGATGGCTGCCCACATATCCCCAAGAGTATATTGTGGCACACGACTATTAGCTGTAATAATATCAATTACAGACTGAATTGGTTTACCTTCACTAATCATTTTAATTACCGGCAGTTGCAATCCTTCTTGGAAAATTTCTTTAGCATCTGCTGAAATGCCCCCAGGAGCCATACCTCCTAGATCAGGCCAATGGGCAATATTTGCACTCCATGCAATTCTTTCTCCTTCACAAAAGATTGGCATAACGACTATGACATCATTTAAATGTGTTACTCCTCCGTTATAGGGGTCGTTTGTAGCAAAAACATCACCTTCTTTAATTTCTGCACTATTGTATTTTTTTATTACTGCTTGTGCTGCCTTATCACACATTGCAATAAATGCTGGAATTCCAGCACCTGAAGCAGCAATATTTCCATCTGTATCGGTTACTGCTGTACCAAAATCCAAAACTTCATATATAATTGAACTCATTGCGGTTTTTCTCATTGCAACAAACATTTCATCACAAGCAGCTTGCAAAGAACTTTGAATAATTTCAGTTGTTATTGGATCTAAATTTATTTTATTCATTAGCACCCTCAGAAATACAAATATGTAGATTAGCATACTTATCAACAGTACATTTTTGGTTAGGAAAAATAACAACTGTTGTACTAGGGTCTTCAACAACAGCTGGGCCAGAAAATTCCATTTCTGGCTCTAAAAGATTAAAATCATAAATTTTAGTTTGGTGTGTTCCTAACTGATCAAAATCAACTTTTCTATTTTCTTTAATTGTTTCTTCAATAGAGATTCCAGTTATGTTTCTTTCTTGAAGTTCAGGTTTATCTATTTTTGCAAATGCTACCAAATGAAACTGGATCATATCTACTTGACTATCTAGTCTATAGGTAAATTCTTTCTCATATTGTTCATGAAAGTCGTTAATAATTTGAGTAACAGAAGAATTATCATAATTTATATTATCCAAAGATATTTCAACAGAATGATCTTGGCCTAAATATCTAAAACTTCCAAATCTTTGAAAAGTAACAAGATCTTTAGAAATATTTTCTTTTTCAAAACTATTCAGGACTTCTTTCTCCATTTTACTATATGTTTTGTTTAGCACTTCTGTTGCTGCATTATTCATAGTAGTTAATCTAGTTAAAATATAATCCCTTCTAAGATCGCTCATTAACATTCCCCATGCAGAAAAAACTGATGAATTAACAGGAATAATAACTTTAGGTATATTCAACTCTTTTGCTAAGGAAGTAGCGTGCATACCTCCCCCGCCTCCGAAAGCGACTAATGTAAATTCCCTTGGATCATATCCTTTATTGACTGAAACTAATTTTAAAGCATTAATCATATTGTTATTTGCTATACGAATTATGCCTCGTGCTGTTTCTTCTTTAGAAAATTTTAATTTTTTTGCGAGAATTTCAGTATGTTGATTCACTGAATTCATATCTGCTTTTATTTCTCCTCCACAAAAATAGTTTGGATTAATTCTACTAGTGATTAAATTCGCATCAGTTGTTGTTATAGCAGAGCCACCTTTACCATAAGACACAGGTCCAGGTTCAGCCCCTGCACTCTGAGGACCAACGTGCAATTTATCATAATTATCAACCCAAGCAATACTGCCTCCGCCATTGCCTATTTCGACAATATCAACAACTGGCAACATAACTGGATACCCAGCAGATTTTCTGTTTTTTTCTATCCAATAATTAGTATTGATTTTTACATTTCCATTTTCAATTAACGAACATTTTGCGGTAGTTCCTCCAACATCCAGAGATATAATATCTTTCTCACCAATTAGTTTCCCTAGTTCAGCGGCACCAAGCACTCCGCTTGTTGGACCAGACTCTATCATAGTCAAAGGTATTTTTTTTGTTGCTTCAAATGTATCTATGCCTCCATTTGATTGCATCACATATGGATTAGCTGTAAATTTTGATTCAATTAATTTTTTGCTTAATTTATCAAGATAGTTAGTAGCTATTGGTTTAATATATGCGCAAAGTGCTGTTGTATTTGTTCGTTCATATTCTCTCCATTCACGAGTAATGTGATGAGATGCGACAACATCTATATCTGGCCAATAATTATTAATGTAATCAATTACTTTTTTCTCATGAGAAGAATTTGCATAAGAATGTATTAAACAAACTGCAATAGATTCAACATTATATTTTTTAAAGTTATCAAGAATTAAATTTAAGTTAGTTAAATCAATTGGTGTTAATTCCTTTCCTAAGAAATCAATTCTCCCGGGAACTTCTGCCCTTAAATATCTAGAGACAAAAGGCTTAGGTTTCTTATATCTTAAATTAAAAAAATCTGGTCTATCCCCTCTTGCAATTTCAATAGAATCCCTGAAACCTTTGGTTGTAATTAATCCTGTTAAAACACCTTTTCTTTCAGTAATGGAATTAATTACAACAGTTGTACCATGCGCAAAAAATTTTGAATTTGAAATATCAACTTTTGCTTTATTTAAAGTATCAAAAACTCCTATCTCATAACCGCTTGGAGTTGTATTACTTTTAGCGGTTTTTATGTTTAAAGCTTTTCCTGTTTTTTCATCGATTTCAAAATATACCAAATCCGTAAAAGTTCCCCCGACATCTGAAGCTACTCTTAACATTCTATCTCAATTTCACATTTGAATGATGTTTTTTAATATAACTTTCAGAAATGTACCCCTGTTTAAAATCATCAAGGACTTTAGTGGCTTCTCTTTCTTGAGGATTTCCATATCCACCGCCACCGCCACACTGTAAAAGAATTCTCTTTCCTTTTGTTACAGGAACACGAGTGGCCTTAGGAACTTCAGTAGAATTATTGTTATCATCTAAAAGGAAACAATTATTAGGTAAAGCTTCCTGACCTCCTTTTAATCCCCATGGAGGTAGCTTACTTCTTTCACAAACAGTTGTTGCAAAAGAGTCTTCTAACATTTCAAATTCAAAATTAACCCCTAATCCCCCTCTATTTTTTCCTGCACCACAACTATCTTGAATTAATTCTACTCTCTTAACAAGCCATGGATTTCTATTTTCCCAAACTTCAGTTGGAGCAAATCTAGTTGCTGATTCAGCGTGATGTAGGCAAGTTGCGCCATCACCAAAATGACTTGCACCTTGACCAACTGGATGAGGAGCGCCATCAGCCCAAGGTTCTCCAGTTTTTTCTCTAATACCCCACCAAACTATTCCATTTATACATCCCCCACTACTTGCAGGGACATTTTCAGGAAATTTAGTTCC
>CAJWYZ010000121.1 GCA_913049525.1 uncultured Fidelibacterota bacterium
AAAAGAGCATATTGCCGGTATTGATGAAGCGGGCAGAGGCCCTTTGGCGGGACCGGTGGCAGCAGCAGCTGTTATCCTCCCTCAAAATGTGGATTTACCCGAGGTGACAGATTCCAAGAAAATCAGTGAAAAAAAACGTGAGCGTCTATTTGATGATATTTATAAGACTGCCCTTTCCATTGGGGTGGGCGTGGTTCATGAAGAGGTAATTGATAATAAAAATATACTTCAAGCGACTTATCAGGCCATGCGCCATTCATTGGGGCAGTTGTCAATCAGCCCCGAAGTAATTTTGGTTGATGGAAATAAAGCGGACATCAAACATTATGAGCAGGAGAGTATTATAGATGGGGATCAGAAGAGCCTCAGTATTGCAGCAGCTTCCATCATTGCCAAAGTTACCAGAGACCGCATGATGCGACAATTTGATATTGTTTTCCCTGAATATGGATTTGCAAAACATAAAGGCTACGGTACCAAGCAGCATATAGAGGCAATTCAGAAAAGTAAAGCTACTCCTATTCATCGTAAATCGTTTAATCCGGTTTCCCATCATTTACCAAATATGGCATATCTACAGAGAAACAGATTATTAGGGAAATTAGGAGAACAATTAACGGCGTGCCAATTAATCCGTAATCACCAAAATATTCTTGAAATGAATTATAATGTACCCAAAATTGGAGAGATTGATATCATCAGTAAAGATGCTGAAATATTGGTATTTACAGAGGTAAAAACTCAAACGACAGGTCATGGTTGGGGAGCTCCGCGAACTCAAATAGATGAGAAAAAACGAGATCGTATAATGAATGCGGTTCAACATTATATGGATTCACATGAATTGGACTGTGATTTTCGATTTGATGTGGCAGAGGTAATTTTAGGCTCTGGAAAGCCACAAATACAGATTATTAAAGATGGAATGACAGGGTATTGATTAAAGAGGGAAGAGGAAAATGAAGACAGGATTGATTAACTTATATATATGTTTAATTATTAATCTTTTATTTGCCCGCACTCCTGATGCTGTGGGTGAAAATGGTGTGGTCGTTTCATCGAATGAAATTGCATCTCAGATAGGAATTGACGTTTTAAAAAATGGCGGGAATGCCATTGATGCAGCAATTGCAACCGGCTTTGCTTTAGCGGTAGTACATCCTGGAGCCGGGAATATTGGCGGTGGTGGATTTATGGTGATCCGATTGGCTGATGGAAGGGTCAAAACTATTGACTTCCGTGAGACATCTCCTGCTGCAGCATTTAGGGATATGTTTTTAGATGATAGCCTCGATGTGATTCCCGGTAAAAGCTGGCAAACATCCTGGGCAGCCGGTGTCCCTGGTAGTGTGGCAGGGTTTGGATTGGCATATGAGAAATACGGTAGTGCAAACTGGAGAGATTTGGTGAAGCCTGCTGTAAATCTTGCATCAAATGGATTCCCGCTAGATTATCAAAATATGATGTATTTTAATCATCCCTATTATCAGGAGTATTTATCCACTGATACTGAGAGTGCAAAAATATTCTCAAAGGAAGAACCCTTCACACTTTACCAGACTTTCATTCAAGACGATTTAGGAAAAACGCTTGAACGAATAGCCAATAATGGCTGGGCTGAATTCTATAATGGAAAAACAGCTAGTATGATTGAAAAATGCATGCAGCGGACAGATGGGCTCATGACAAGAGAAGATTTAAAAAATTATCACGCTGTAGTGCGTAATCCTATCTCGTTCAACTATCGTGGTTATAAGGTTCATTCCATGCCTCCAGCATCTTCTGGAGGAATCACCATCGCTGGCATCTTAAATCAACTGGAAAATATAGATATGGATAGTTTGGATTATCACAGTGCTCAGCATATTCATTTTGTAGCTGAAGCGGAACGGCGCGTGTATGCTGATCGTGCTGAATTTATGGGCGATATGGATTTTGTACCAGTTCCCATTGACAAATTAATTTCAGATGAGTATGCTAATGATCGCTGGAAAAGCGTAGATACGCTCATGGCCTCAAAATCAGAGGATATTTCTCATGGTGATATCCCATTTCTTGAATCAGAAGAAACTACCCATTATTCTGTAGTGGATAAATGGGGGAATGCTGTCTCTGTAACCACCACGGTAAATGGCTGGTTCGGCAATGGTATTGTTGTGGATGGCGCCGGGTTCCTGCTCAATAATGAAATGGATGATTTTTCAGCGAAGCCAGGTGTTCCCAATGCCTATGGACTCATTGGAAATACTGCCAATGCCATTGAACCTGGGAAACGCATGCTCAGTTCAATGTCGCCCACCATTGTGGAAACACCGGATGGGGAGCTATTTTTAGTTTTGGGTTCTCCTGGTGGATCTACTATTATCACTACCACAGCCCAAGTAATTATGAATGTTATTGATTTTGATATGAATATCGAAGATGCCGTAGAATCATATCGTTTTCACCACCAATGGCTGCCGGATATGATTCAGTTTGAATCTGGTGGATTTTCTCTAGAAACTATACAAGCGTTAGAAAATCGTGGACATGCTATCAAATATAGAGGTTCCATTGGTGAAGCAAATTGCATTCAAGTGGAAGATGGATTAATTTTCGGATCTGCAGATAGCCGGAGAAATTCCAGCGCAGTAGGATATTAATAATGCCACTTGAAATTGAGCGAAAATTTTTAGTTAATTCGGATCGCTACAAGATTGGAGCAAAGCCCGTTCATATTATGCAGGCGTATTTAACCATTCAGAACCATTTAGCAATTCGAATCCGCATTGAGGGGCGTAATGCATCTTTAGCCATAAAATCTAAAGTATCAGAAAGAGTGAATAGGGAATATGAGTATAGTATCCCTTTAGACGAAGCCCAATCCATGATGAAATTGAGCGAACATTCCGTTATCACAAAAACTCGCTATTTAGTGGATTTTAAACGTCACACCTGGGAAGTGGATGAGTTTCATGGAGACAATGAGGGTTTGGTAGTAGCTGAGATTGAATTAGATGATGAAAATGAAATATTTGAAAAGCCGGATTGGTTAGATAATGAAGTGACATCGGATTATCGATATCTGAATTCTAACTTGTCAAAATCATCTTATAAAACGTGGTGATGATAAACTTTTTATCTTATTGTAAATAAAACCGCCTCTCTTTGCAGAGAGGCATGTAAGCCTTTTCGACAGCCCATTAAAACGAAGAGCCACTCGAAGAGAATTAATTGATACTTGAATCGCTTTGGTTAACCATTTTAAGTCAATTATGGGTAACTAAACTATGGGTAACTGGGTAACTCGTAGTTTCATAAGTTGAAGGAGTGGGGGACACTTTGTTAAGATGGTAGCAGGCGAGTATGTGAATACTCAGAAGCTGATGCTTATAAAATAGAGTTAACACTAAGTCACACACACATCGATTTGATGATGAATGAATATAATTATTCATTCGTATCTGTGTAGAAGTCTTAATTTTCATCCTTAATATTTAAGGAAAATCTCAACAATTGAACTTTAGTTGGAAAAAATTCCTGGAAGAACTCCGGGTATTAATAATTCTCGTAATCATAGCCTTCACCATAAAATCTACCTTAGTAGAAATTTATGTGGTGCCTACAGGTTCTATGGAAGATACTATTCTAACGGGTGATATGCTCATTGGGAATAAGTTTATTTATGGAATGCGTACCCCGATCTGGATAGGAATTCCCTATACTCGAACAGGGTTTCATATCCCCTGGTTTCGCTTGCCGGCATTTAAAGAAGTAGAAAGTGGAGACGTCACCATTTTTGAATTCCCACGAGATCCATTTCAGAAGTATGTTAAAAGATGTATTGGAGTTGCGGGGGATTCTATTTCAATTAATATAGGCAAAATTATTATAAACAGCGATACCATGCATTTCCCAGAAGAAGGCAAGTATATTAAAGGCTTTCAGTATGAGAAGGATAAAGTGGAAAAACTGTATTCTTTTTTTACAGGAAATAGAGACAATATAAATAGTTTTGTGGTGCCCTATAGGGGTATGGAAATTGACTTTAATAATGTTGATGACTGGCAAACTGCAATTACATTAATGGTTCAAGATGGTAATGATGTTAAGCTTGGTAGTAAAACATTTACCATGATCGACCCTTATGAAATTGCGCGAACACACGGATTCTTAAAATATAAGTTATTGAATTTAATTAGTTCTTCAAGAAAAGCGGCCATGCGTGAACAAAAAGATAGAAGTAGATTTATTAATAATTTAAATAATGAATATAAAGAAAATAATCTTGTAAACCCCTGGTATATTAATTATGGGTCTGAAAATTCAGAATATTTAAAAAATAATATAACAGTGAATGGAAAAACTCTCAATGAATTAGAAACGTACACCTTGAAATATAATTATTATTTTTTTATGGGTGATAATAGAGATTCAAGTTATGATTCACGATTTTGGGGGTTTGTACCA
>CAJWYZ010000122.1 GCA_913049525.1 uncultured Fidelibacterota bacterium
CCCTCTGGGCCAGTGATGTAAATATGGATGCGGATATCAATATCCAGGATATTGTGACGCTGGTGAATATTATCCTCGAAAACTAAATTTAACCAAAGCTTGCAACACTAAATTTCTTCCACTATCAGTTTCTTTCCGTAAATTTATCCTATGGAAACGGATAGTATTTTAACCACAAATATGCATGAATTATTCATGTCTCGTGCAATTGAACTGGCGAAACAGGGGCGGGGACATGTATCTCCTAATCCCATGGTGGGCTGTGTTTTAGTACTTGATGGTGATATAATTGGTGAAGGCTACCATGAACAGTTTGGTGGTCCTCATGCAGAAGTAATGGCAATGAGAAATGCACGAAAAGACCCTGTGGATGGCATCGCATATGTCAATTTGGAACCATGTTGTACAACTGGAAAAACTCCTCCATGTACAGCTGCTCTTATAGAAAATGGTATTTCAGAAGTCTATGTAGGAATGTTAGATCCGAATCCCGAAATAAACGGGAAGGGTGTTGAAGCCTTAGAAAAAGCTGGAATCATGGTTCATGTGGGGATATTAGAAAAAGAAGCAAATAGACTAAATCAGTCTTTTAATAAATGGATTACCCATAAAATGCCTTGGGTCATTGCAAAAGTAGCTCAATCAGCTAATGGTTATATGGGGCTAGACTCAGAGACTTCTATATGGTTGACTGGAGATGTATCACGTACCCATGCGCATACATTGCGTTCGGAGGTTGATGCGGTTTTAATTGGCAGGCAAACGGCACTCATTGATGATCCAAGCTTAACGGTTAGAGAAGTGAGCGGTGAAAATCCCAAACGAGTTATAATGGATACTAACCGGACTTTGCCACTATCATTAAATATATTCAATGATAAAAAAGCAGAAACATATGTACTGTGTTCAGACAAACGATTTAGCAAAACAAAAACTCATTTCTGTCAATATTTACCGGTGAGAGAAGAAAATAACATACTATCACCTATACATGTCCTGGAATCTTTGGCAAAGGAAGGAATTACTTCCATTTTAATAGAAGGAGGCCAGAAAATTTTAGAATCATTTTTATCGGCTGATGTAATTGATCAGATATTTATTTATACTGCACCAGATATATTGAATGATGCTCATTTGAAGAATCCAATTCAATTATCAGATGAATGGATGATCTCTGAGGAAGAAAAATTAGGAGATGATACATTGATAATTGCAGAAAAGGGGGTGGAATGTTTACAGGAATTGTAGAAGAATTAGCTCAGATAAAGTCAATCGAACCGAAATCTAAGGGAATCCGCTATGCAATATCTGCTGAGGTTGTAGTAGATGATTTAAAAATAGGAGATAGTATTTCAGTCAATGGTGTGTGTCTGACAATTGTTAAGAGAGGGAAAGATAGTTTTTGCATGGATCTAGTGGAAGAAACGCTTAATAAGTCTAATTTAGGGGAATTGAAAGTAGGGGACTCTGTAAATCTGGAAAGAGCTATGAAAGTCTCTGATAGATTGGGAGGACATATTGTTCAAGGGCATGTGGAGACTTTAGGTGTTATTCTAGAAAAACAAATGCAGGATGAAGAAGCAATCCTCTCTGTTGGCTTAGATCCTGAATGGATGCGATTTTGTATTCCTAAGGGATCTATTACTTTAGACGGAGTGTCTCTAACGATTGCAAGAATTAATGGAAACATAATAGAAATTGCACTCATACCTCACACGCTTGAGAATACCACATTGGGAATCAAGGGAAAATCTGAAACATTAAATATAGAGACTGATATCATAGGGAAATATATTGATCGATTACTCTCTTTTGATGCTGAAGAGGAAATTATTGATACAAATATATTAAAAGCTATACGGAATATCCAATATGGAGAAAGTTGATGCAAAAATAACAATCGAAGCAGCTCTCCAGCAGTTTAAAAATGGCAAAATGCTCATTGTCGTTGATGGTGAAGACCGAGAAAATGAAGGTGATTTTGTCATAGCTGCCGAAAAGGCAACGGCTGAAGATATTAATTTTATGATGAAAATTGGAAGAGGGTTGATTTGCATGCCCATTACTCCAGAACATTCCCACCGCTTACATCTTAATCCAATGGTTTCGGATAACACTTCCATCCATGAGACTAATTTCACTGTGAGTGTAGATGCCCATAAAAATACTACCACAGGAATTTCCGCAAATGATCGGTGGCAAACGGTTCAGGTTATGTTGGATGAAAAATCGAATCCCGGAGATCTAGGCCGGCCAGGGCATATGTTTCCTCTGGTTGCTAAAGAAGGAGGTGTATTACAAAGAGCTGGTCATACGGAGGCATCAATTGATTTAGCGAGATTGGCAGGATTGAAACCGGCAGCATTATTAGTAGAAATTGTAGATGATGATGGAACGATGGCAAGAAGACCAAAACTAGAAAAAATATCCGAAGAATATAATCTACCTCTTATTACAATTGCTGATCTTATAGAATTTAGGCGGAAACATGAGAAACTAGTTGAGGAACTATCTAATATTCCCCTGCCCAATAAATTTGGTAATTTTAGACTGAGATTATTTGAGGATAAAGTTCATGGAGATCATCATGTTGCTTTGGTTAAAGGAGAATTTTCTCATGAGGATGAAGTGCTTGTTAGGGTTCATTCTCAATGTTTGACGGGTGATATATTTGGATCACTTCGCTGTGATTGTGGGCAGCAGCTAAATAGTGCTTTAGACCAAATTGAAAAAGAAGAGCGTGGATTATTGGTTTATCTCAGGCAGGAAGGACGTGGAATTGGACTAAAAAATAAAATATTGGCCTATAAATTACAGGATGAGGGGTTAGACACTGTTGAAGCCAATTATCATTTAGGTTTTCCATCTGATCTACGAGAATATGGAATAGGTGCGCAAATTATTAGGGAATGTGGTGTGAGGAAAATGCGCTTGTTAACCAATAATCCGAGGAAAATAGTTGGGTTAGAAGGTTACGGTTTAGAAGTTGTTGGAAGGGAATCTATTGAGTTTAAATCAAATTCAACAAATAAGAAATATCTCCAGACAAAACGAGATAAACTGGGTCATTATATATTAAATGAGGAATAAGAGGTGACCTCTGAATTTTCTGCAAAAAAAACATCTATTGTCATTGTTGTGAGTGAATTCAATGCAAAAATAATTGAGAATTTGCTGCAAGGAGCATTAGATGCATTTACTCACCATGGTGGCAATAAATCTGATATTATTATTTATCGTGTTCCTGGAGCATTTGAAATTCCGGGTACCATTGCTCAGGTTTTGAAAAACCATTCTCCCCATGCCATTGTTGCTATTGGGGCTGTTATTCGGGGGGAAACACCCCACTTTGATTTTATTGCAGGTGAATCTTCCAGGGGAATTTCCGAGTTAAGCAGGAATTCAGATATCCCCATTATTAATGGCATCATCACTACTAACACCGCGCAACATGCCTTAGACAGATCGCAGCCAGAAGGGAAAAATAAGGGATGGGAAGCCATGGAAGCGGCTCTTCAAACCATTTCTGTTTACGATAGTATGCGTACAGATTCTACGTGCTGACACATCTTCTTTTCTTTCTTTCCTCTTTAGTATTTACGCAATATCATCCTCAGGAATGGGGTAGCATTACCTCCCTTTTAACTCCCACCGGAATTCAGGCAACAAGCGATGGCATTGTGTACGCCTCAACATCTGGTGGTCTTCTCCAATTTGATCCAACAACAGAAAAATTTTCTGCGATAAAAATGGAAGAAGGTTTGGTATATCTTGATCTGTCCACAATTGAAGTTGATGGTAAAGACAGGCTTTGGCTAGGAGGTTCATACCCAAATGGTTACCTGCAGGTGTATGACCCTGATAATGGGATGGTTCGAAAAATAACCCATTTAGATATTGCTCAAATTTCTAAGATACAAATAGGGGAAGATATTGCGTTTGCAGTCTATGAAGGTGCTACCAGTAGCGATATTGGCATTTTAGAATTTACCCTTGATTCTGATAGACTCCCTGTTTATAAAGATTATTTTAATCATTTTTCCAGTGGTGCGCCAATAACTGATATTAGGGATTTAGATATATTTTTAGATAGTATATTTGTAACAACAGATGTCGGGATTTTTGCAGGAAATTATAAGATTGACAATCTCAAGTCATCCACAGGATGGCAAGCGTTTTTTACAGGGGATAGTGCAAAACAGTATTTAGCAGAATTAGGAATGCTAATTTCAAATGGGGGATTGTTGCAAAAGAATGGAAATAATTGGGTAGAATATTTGAATAATATAGAAGGAGAAATTGTTCAAGCTACTGTTGAAGAAAATGGAGAAATTAAACTAGTGACCAATAATTGGTATTATGAAATTCAAAATACTGAAATAGTGTATAGCTATGAAATTCCAAAGATAAGTCATACAAAATCAAATTTTACCACATACAATAGAC
>CAJWYZ010000123.1 GCA_913049525.1 uncultured Fidelibacterota bacterium
CCCCATGCAGGGCGGTGCATTTCGACTTGAAAACGGGAATACGCTTATCACCCAGTGCCATACATCAAAAATTCTTGAAGTTGATATGGATGGAAACGTCGTCTGGCAGTACCAGTATGAATCTGGAATTGGCAGTTCCTGGATTGCTAGGGCTCAGAAATACAGCCCCGACTATTTGATGGATATAACTTTAGGAGACCTGAACGGTGATGGAACCTTGAACATACTGGATATTGTCGTTTTGGCCAACCTTATTTTATCTGGTGATAACAGTAACCCAACTGGCGACCTGAATCAGGATGGCAGCTATAATATACTGGATATTGTAATCTTGGTGAACCTGATTTTATCTACTTAACCATTTAGACTATAACAAAAATCAGGGAACAGAAGAAACGCCTTATATATCAGGTGGTTTTGATAAGATTAGACATTCGTATACTCCAATGCATAATTATCAAACATAAAAGCTAATTGTGGAAGTATTGCTGCCTGTTTTTACTTTGCACAATCTATTATGTTATCCATCATTCAAACCTTACATTTTCCCGTATTTATGAAGATGACTTTTTCATTGCTTTTGATATGGATATCATTATTATCAGAAAGTTGTAGAAATAACCCTAATCCGGAGATTGCGCTAGGCTCAAAATTAAGAGCAAAATATTCTGCAATTTCTATGGCTGAATCTAAATATTTTTCTTTTACAACAATCACTCGGGAGGTTTTACTGCAATGACTTTTCTCAATTAAATTAGTAATTTTTCTATTCATTTTATCAATAGCCTTGTTTTGGAAGGCAGAGTAGAGCATTTTCATTTTTGAAGATTTCCGGTTATTTGCTGCGCCTATGAAATTACATTTTGAAAGTATTTGTTTATTCCCGAAAAACCGCTTTGATGCAACCTTTTTATCCATCTCCCTGCTATTAGTAGAAATGACATTGGTAAAAAGGTCACCAGTACCAAATGGTATGAATACCCAATCAGGATTTTGGTTCAAAACTTCATAAGATAGCCAATCGTAATAAATCACCCTTAAAGCGTCGAATTCTCTGCCATAGGTTATATCAATACCATTAATATTATCTGTCTTTTCTAATATTTCTTTTGAATTGAGCGCTGTACTGTCAAGATCACATAAATATATCTTACAGTCTTTTTCCTGCAGACTATTAATCAGCTCCTTATTTGTTCCCCTGTCCATCAGGACCCTCAGATTTGGGAGTCCCTTTTTACTTAAAAGGTCTTGAATGGCATAAGCAGCGCTTCCGGTACTGATAAGTGAAAGACTCTTTAGCGCTATTTTTCCTTCAGGACTGTTTATTTGTCTTTTAATCTCATTTTCATACCAGAGGTATATTTCCCATGCCATTCTATCTTTATGGGTGCCAGTAGGGTTAATAGATTCATCCTTCAGCCACGTAGTATGCTCTGTCAATTGAATATTCTCATTTTCACCTATTTCTTTGAGAATTGTTTTTGTAAAATCTGAGAAACCAGTTTCATGTATTTTTTCTGGATGGATAATTGAATAGAATGGAAGTAAGATAGTAGGTGATGATGGAAAGGATGGATGGTTTGAGGGGAATTCTGGTATTTCCTCTTGTGACTCTGAAATTGAGTGTATACCTATTTCTTCAAATGGACGATCATGTACAAAATGAGAAAGAGCAGATAAATATATTGGAGTTACACCTATAAAATCTGATTGACTCTCAAGGGCATCTTCCTTTATTTTCAGATAGTATTGCTTATAGAGAGTTGCCCCCTTAAGTTTATATTTATTCCTCGAATTCTGTTGTATATGCCTGGCCAGACTGTTGAAGAAATCCAAGTTCATACTTTGATAATTTTCACCATACTCACTTTGCAATTTATCCCAAGAGGAGTCGATGAGGCTAAACAGGTCAGCTGCACGTATTTTCAATAATTTCCCTTTCTAATAACAACATAAGTATTTACAGAATTCAATGGCTGTGTAAACCCACAGCAATAAATTAGAAATAAAATAGAATATAATCAAAGAATGTAGAAATATTATTAAATATGGAATTATTTTAATAATATGGAACTTTTTGTTGTAATATGGATATATTATTTATAAGTTACAATGGTAATAAGATCCGTATGTTTGAATAATATAAGTATATCATGGAGGATAAAACGTTATGCTTAAAAGAAATAAAATGAATCTTCGTCAACTATATTTACAATCATTTAGAAAATTGTCGATTATCATTAAAATAATATTCCCATTGGGTTTTTCTCTTCTATGCATTTCAGGATGTTATACCATTCCTACTCCTCCTCCTGATTACAAATATCAGGAAGAAAATCTATCCACCCATGAACAGGTTGACTCATCCATAGTTGCAAATCAATATATAAATAATTATTATTGTTCTCGTTGTTCAATGCATGAGAATTCTTGTGGCAGTATAAACTGGAGATATAATTCATGGACAGACAGTTACTACTGCGATCCTTATTATTATAACTATAGCTACTACAGTCATCATAAATACTGTTATTATTGGCAGAATTCATATCATGACTGGAATCATCATGATTACTCCCATAACTATTCATACAGACCTGCAAAGAAAACCAAGAGAAATCGAAGTTTTTCTCGATTATCATATGATACTGTGGTAGAAAATAGCAGCCAAGATAATACAAACTCTTCACCTTCACAAAGCGATAGTTATAATTCTCAAGATAACAAATCATATAATCAGAGTACAGAAAATTCAGCAACTTCAACAGACAGTCAAACAAATAAGAGCACTGCTAAACCACGTAGAAAGCATAATAGGAAACCATTATGAATAAATTAATTATTATATTAGTATGTACAGTCGGGCTTTGTTATTCCCAGAATGTTTATGATGTTCTAAGACCCTATTTTGGTTTTAACAGTTCGCAGATTCTAATTAATAGTATTGGGGGTGCAACTGTGGCAGCAGGCAATGTCATTCCCGGAGCCACATCCAATCCTGCAAACCTAGCCATGCATAGATTCAAACAGATACAAAGTAATTTCTCCAATAGCAGGTTTAATAGCAGTACTGAAAATAATTCGGCAACAAATTTTAATGGATTCCATTTCACTTATCCTATTCCTGTTTTTCAGGGTAGCCTGGTAATTGGAGGAGGAGTAAACAAAGAAATTGATTATATGTCTGCCTCTAGAACAGATATTTTTAAGTATTCTGAAGTAGGTGGATTGAATATATGGCGTATCGGTGCTGCAGTTGAATATTCAAAAAAACTCTATATTGGAAGCGATTTTGAGTATTATACAGGCAATGATGAAATGATTGAGTTTGCAGATGATAGCACGTTTTATTTTCGTCCGCAATACAAAGGGCTGGGTATGACGGTAGGATTTTTACACAGCTTATCTCCAAAATTTCAATACGGTGCATCCATTCAGCTACCCACAACACTTTCAGTGGCAGATCAATTCACCTATTCTAATCATATTGAAACGGATGAATCTTTTTCAGACACCTGGCATTATAAAGCAATACGTCCATTGATTCTTCATATAGGAACAGGATATTTCGAAAAACATTATAATGTTTTCTATGAAGCAACATGGAGTGACTGGAGAAATCTTAAATTTTCTTCAGAAGAAATATTTGAGAATGATCTTGAACTTCCAGCTAGTGTAATTATTAATCAAGAAATTAGAAATACATTACATCCAACACTATCTCATCACCTGGGATTTGCTCTACATCTTCCTATGCTGCCTATTCATGTTTACGCCGGTTATCAATACCTTCCTGTTGCTTTTTCGAATGTATACAATTCTGATACACGGCATTCATACAGTACGGGATTTTCATATATGATTCAGAAAAATTTCAGTATTCAGGCATCCTATGTCAAATATTTCTGGAAATACAATAATGAACCTGAAAACTTTGATAAATTATCTGTTGGAATAGCTATGCATTATTAGTTAGATAGTTGATCTATTTTTTTCGCTCCAATCTGTAAATAGTAATATATTTTGAGTTGCATTTATTTGACAATGGAATAATTTGAATAATCCTACCTGTTCATGTTCCTAGATAATTTTCATGTCATTTACCAGACAATAAGGATGACTTCTGTTGTAAATAAATAGCTTTTTGTTTTATCCCCATGAGCAAAATCTTCCACATCCCCATTCGGATTATTCCGTACCCACCTCTATATTAAAACTCTGAGCCTGCTTGAGAGTAAAGTAGCGGAAACTCCCTCCCTGAATTCTCCCTTTAATGAAAATGTATATTTCTAGCTTCTACCGATGTACATACTAAAATTTTCGATTAAATGAATTGGACTATAAGAAATATCCCCTGATAAAAAAACCGCCCCGCAAAATACATTGCGGGGCGGTCCTGATTTTCCGCCTTCTTCGCGGTTGAGAACAA
>CAJWYZ010000124.1 GCA_913049525.1 uncultured Fidelibacterota bacterium
AGCAACAAGAGTAGTAATATCTAACCAGTGTAACTGCATATTAACAATTCATTAGGAAAATATCACCACTATCTAGAACAAAATTCCCACGAATGCGGGGCTTGATGTTGTAATTAATCATTTTCATTAAAGATTCTTTGAATTAAATCATTATTATATTTTTTTGCTATTATTTTAGCATCTTTTAGACTGGCACCTTCAAGTTTTTTTACATTATAATCATAATAGAAATAGCCAATACCTCCATAACTAATTGCCATTGCAATACCATTGTCGATTTCAATAGCTATGCCTACACCTAAATAAAAGATAAGCGTTCCCAGCAAATAATTTTTTCTATCCGTTAATTCTTCAGGAGTATATATTTTCATAAAGTGATGATTTAATTAAAAATGATTTAAATTCCATAACAATTTTTTGTAGATCTTTTTTTTGTAGGTCACCTATTATAGCTAATCTAAAAGTATTATTATTTATCAATTTACCCGGGTAAATAGTTATTCCATTTTCATAGAAATAATCATGCATTTTCTCGAACGAATAACTGCTAGCCGTTGGTTCAATTATAGACAGTAATATTCCTGATTCGCATTCTTCTTTTAATAGGAATTTGAACCCCAAATCTTTTAAACCTTTTCTTAAGAAATTCATATTATCGTGATATCTTTTATATCTGTTTTTTACTCCTTCAACAAACAATTCATCTATTGCCTTTCTTAATGCATATATGACTTGTACAGGTGGTGTAAATCTTGATTGACCTGTTTTAGTAACATTTATATACTCATCATAAAGGCTCAAATAAAATGATCTAGGCTGTATTTTTTTTAGGTTATAAATTTTTTTCTTATTACAAATAATAAATCCAAGACCAGGCATACCTTGAATACATTTGTTTGATGTTGACATTATAAAATCAATGGGTGTTTTTTCTAAATCAATCGGTACTCCGGCATAACTGGAAATAGCATCAAGTATCAAAGTATGCTCATATTTCTTGCCTAATTCAGAAAAACTTTCAATCGAGTTGATAATGCCAGTTGTTGTCTCGTGGTGTACCATGGCGATATAACCAACATCAAGGTTCGATTTTAGATAACTTTCCACTTTGCTGAAGTTTATTGTTTTACCCCATTCATATTCTAATATTCTATAAGGTATAGAATAAGTTTCTGCAATTTTTTTCATTCTGTCCCCGTAGGCACCGTTTATTAATATCAAAAGTGTTTTTTCTTTGCTAGTAACACTTGAAACAACTGATTCCATGACTGCTGTACCAGAACCACCAAATAAAACAGTACTATATTTTTCTTGATTAGCATTCACTATTTTCAATAGGTCTTTGCGTATTTCAGCCATTAATTCCCCGAATTCTTTTTCCCTTGGACAAATATCAGGAATTACCTGTGCCATTTTTACGGTGTCAGTAGTTGTAGCTGGCCCCGGGTTTAAAAGAATTTTTCTTTCTATATCTTTATTCATTTTCTATTTTCAATAATTTAGGATAAACATAATCAAAAGCCCTTCTGTAGTGTTCTTTTGTATCTATTTCTGTCCAAACTAAATCCTCAACTTTTTCAACACCCTCATTATCAGATGATATACAAGTGATAGATATCACTTCTGAAACCGATGAATTGTTCTGTGGTGATGTAATAGTCACTGTAGGGGGAGTATTATCTTCTTCGGTCGGTTCATCACAAGACCAATAAAGTAGTAATGGTAGTATTAATAGTATTTTTTTCCTCCTTTGCTTAAATTCTTTGGGTGGGTTAATTACTGCCCCTTTTTTTATTTAATTATCTTTTTTCCCATATAAAAGCCAAGTCCCCACAAATAGACAGGCTGAATAATAAATCGGTGCCAATGAAGTAGAATATCCACCTTTGTATGTAACACTACCAGCTCTTGAATTAAATTGTAAATATGTATCCTCAATCAAATCCCAGTCTAATATTTCGGTTACCATACCTAAAGCACCAATTACGGCAACAAGTAAAAAGAATATTCCTAAAATGTTTCTCATTATATCTTTTAAATGATTATAATCAAATGACTTGGTTAAAAGTTGTTCATTCATTTTAGACTCCTCGTTGAATAATTACACTAAATTTACAAAAAATAACCCAGCAATGTGGGAGAAACAAAAAACCCCGCTACTTGGCGGGGCTAATTATTGTTATGGGCCGGAATATCCTCCCATTCCCCAATTACCGCCTCCGCCTCCAAAATCGAGGCCAAGGCCAAAGTCAAAGTTTAAATAAAGTAATAAGATACATGTAATGACACACATACAACCAACCACTTTACCCCGCCTTTTACTCTTTGCGGTCTTATGTAATCCAAAGAATAAGGAGGCCTAATCACCTTGTACCGAAAACTTCTAGAGCAATATTGCTACTACACCACTGCCTAAAGCTTTACATGCGGCAATAGGCATTTGTTGATATCTATTTGATTATGTTTTAAAGCAAATTATTTTTCCGAAAAGGGAAAACTAATTACATCACCATAGGGTTCTGTGGTGAATAGCTTTATGCCTTTAGGGATATCAAATTCTTGACCTTCTTTTAATGGGACAACTCCATGTGAATAAGGTATAAGGCGACCGTCTTCGGTCTTATCTGCAGTGATGACAGTGCGTATATCGATGCGGGCTGGTTTACCTTTTTCCTCTGGGAACACATGTAGCCATTTTATCTGATTGAATGCGCCGCTACGAAGTGTCCAAGGTTTAAGATCGTCCGTGCTACGAGGTCCTGCCCCCCAGCTTCCTTCGCCCAGATACATCGTACCCTTTTTGTCATCCCGAATAAATCCCATATGGCTACCCTTTTCATTGCTTGGTCTAATTGGGTATGTCATTTTCGTGATGTGCGAGTCAGCATCAAAGGAAAGGTCGAGGCCATAGCTAAAGAAGAGATTGGCCCATAATTTGTAAAGATGTTCGTTTTCTCTCTTACGTGATGTGTGCGGGAAAAAGGGCTTGTGATACCCTGCGGTATTAAATGTGTAATCTTTGTACTTTTTGAGATGCTCTTCGAGCCAATGAGTTTGTGCGCCTTCGGCGTTAATTTGGGAGTTCAAGGCCAAAAAGGAGAAGAAATCACCGAATGCCATGTCATAATAAATATTTTCTTTATTGTCTCCTTGATAGGGAACATCGAAGAGGTGATGGAGCACTGTTTTATCGCCATCTTCATGATTACCATGTACGGGAACAATGGGGATTAGTCGCTCATCGTAGGTCGTTGTCAGAAGAAACCAATCGTCAAACCACTGCTGCCAGCGGGATGATGGCAAGCCATTACCCGAGTTAAAGTCACCAACAAAAATAACAAACAGGGGACGCAGTTTTGAGGTCATCATATTGGACTCACGACCTGCTATGAGCGCAGATCCATAACTCTTGGTATCGCCGCCTACGATGCACGTAAACGCCTTGGGTTTATCCGGGGCCGTGCGAAACCAATATTGAGAACTAACACCTTCACTGTCTTTAATGACGAAAAAGTATTCCTGATCGGGCTGCAAATTTTCGAGACGCACAAACATATTATTCATGCCACGATAGTCAGGCACGTTGCGTGTGGGTTTTGTGAAATGTTTAAATTTTTTCAGATCGCCTTTAACGTTTTTGGTCCCATAATACAGAACCGGGTCATCCCCTTGTATTTGATCCCAAGCAATGGTGGCAGTTGTAGATGGGTCGCCGGTCCAGACAACTCGATATCGCGCTGTTTCTGCAAAAGACTCACTGGAGAATATCAACACTGCAAGTATAAATCTAATCCTCACAGTGGAATGTAAGGATTTTTCAAATCAAAAGTGGGAAAACAAAAAACCCCGCTGGTGCGGGGCTTGATGCTAATTATTATTTCTTATTTTTCTTTTTAATCTTTTGTTTCTTATATCTTTTTCGTAGTTCCTTTAGCCGCCCCTTGTAAGATTTTCTCAGTGATTTTTTTTGCTCTTTAAACTGAATTTTTAATTCATTTAATTCTAAATCATATTGTTTCTTCAGGTTATCGATTTCTGCCTGTAAATCAGGATTATCAACCTTTATTTCAAGAAATTTTGAATCCTTTTCTGGTTTTTGTTTCAGCTCTTGTGCTTGAATTGAAACTTCTGGTTTTTGTTTCAGCTCTTGTGCTTGAATTGAAACAAGAATAGTTAATAAAAATATTGTTAGAAATTTCATTGATTTACCTTTTTTTAATTTAAATTGATTGCCTTTTAGACACATCCTTGGAATAAAAGTTAAAAAATATCTCACTAGTTCTAATTATAAGAATTTATAAAATACAATCTACTTAATTCCCTTCCCAAGTCTACACATCATCCCACAAACAAAAAACCCCACGAATGTGGGACTAGAGTCTATGATTTATAAATTATTTTCTTAAAGAATGTGTATATAGCTAGAAC
>CAJWYZ010000125.1 GCA_913049525.1 uncultured Fidelibacterota bacterium
GGCCAGAAATCAGGGCGGTTGCTGTTGGTTACCACAAAATACACTTCCACAGCCAACAGAGCCACACTCATTATAAGCCCTAAAATTAATCCAGCACGGATATACTTAAATATTTTCGTAATCATCCGCAGAATTTACTCCGATTAGAAAAATCTTACAAAAGGTAGTCTGAAACAAGTTGTTACAAAGACCTCAGTTTTTCATATACAATTTTTCCCAGTTCATTCCGGGGGATATGAGAAACCTGGATATACTCTTTGGGGATTTTATATGGTGAGAGAAATTTTTCAAGTTCGCTGTGGAGAAAATCATTTTCAAGGGAAGTAGTTACAATATAGGCCGTGACCTTCTGCCCCCATTCATCATCATCTATCCCCACTACAGCAGCATCGGAAACTCCCTCTACATTCATGAGGCACTCTTCTACCTCAATGGGGTTGACATTTTCACCACCGGTTATAATGAGGTCTTTACGGCGGATATCCAAAAAAATGAGATTATCAGCATCTACCCTACCAAAATCATGAGAATTATGGACACCGTTGGTTTTCGCTTCTCCCACATAGGCCTGCATCACCATGGGACCGGAAATATGCAATTCGTCGTTTTCTGTCCATAATTTGGCCCCGGGAAAGGGCCGACCAGCGTATAATTTATTGTGAGGTTCCTCTAATAATTTGAGCCCAACGGTACCGGAGCAGGTTTCTGACATCCCATAGACTTTCACAATATTAAGTTTTTCTTTGATACAGAGATCTAGGAGGTATTTGGGAGAAGGGCCACCCCCCAAGAGTATCCACCGTAGGGACTTCATTGCATTTAGCCCACCCTCTAAATCCAGAATTCTTTTCAGCATGGTGGGCACGAGCGAAATGATGGTTACTGGGAATTTGATAATGGTATCCAATACCAATTGAGCATTAAAGCTGAATATTAAATTCACCGAAAAACCGAATATAAGTGCTCGGAGCATTACGGCCAATCCGCCAATATGGTGCAGAGGAAGGCAGCAGAGAAATTGGTCTTTAGATTCGAATTGAAGAAAATCATTCCAATTATTGCAGCTGGCTTCAAAGTTACCATAGCTGAGCTGAACCGCCTTGGGTGTACCGGTGGTACCGGAAGTTAGAATGATGGCGGCAATATCTTCTAAACTCTTTTTGTAATTATTGGTTATTGCTGAACAGCCGCTAGATGTGTTGGGGAGTTCCTCAATGGGGGTAAGAGGAAAGGATGAAGAGATAAGTGCTGGCTTAAGTTCCCAGTTGGCAATGATGAGTTTTGGCTCGATTTTCTCAATGATTGCATTACGCTCTTTTTCTGTTAATTTCAGCGAAATGGGTACTGCCACAGCGCCAATTTCAAAACATGCCAACATTATTTCTACAAGTTCAACCCCGCTAGGAAGATAGATAAGAATTCTATCCTGTGCTTGAACCCCATCCTTAAGTAGAGCCTTCGAATAGGTAGCCACCATATCCGCCGCATTTGAATAGGAGTATTGATTCTTTCCCTCTTGAATGAAAAGTTTATGGGGGTTGTTTGTTAATTGTGTTTGAAGCCAGGTCATTATAAATCAATACCTAAACCAGGGCTCTCAGATATACCAATCTTTCCACCCAAAATTGGATTTAAAGGTTTATCTTCACTTAATAAACACCCTGTAGCAAGTCCACACACTTCAGCAATTTCATTGGATAGTACAATATGTAGACAGGCCTCTCTCCCAATAGAAGTCTCAAGGGAGGAGGTGATAACCGTTCTAATATTTTCTGCTTGTGCTAAATGGATGATCTTTTCACATTCTGTAAATCCGCCGGATACCATGGGCTTGATAATAAAAACCTGAGCAGCCTGCTCATCAATAATTTTTTCAGCGGAGGTAAAATCGGTAAGAGACTCATCTACGGCAATGGGGATTTCTGTATGGTAAGTAAGTTCTGCTAAGTCTTCCAAATTATTGGCAGGAAGGGGTTGCTCGATATATTCAATATTGAATTTTTCCATTTTTTTACAAAATCGTATAGCTTGGGGTAAATCAAAGGCTCCATTGGCATCCAAACGGAAACGCACCTCATTGCCAAACGATTCGGTCAAATATTCCATATTTTCAATTTCATCAAAAAGATTGCGAAAGCCCACCTTCACTTTAATGACGGAAAAACCATCTCCGGGAAAATGTACCCCTGCCATTCCGTTTACAGAAATTTCGGTTTTGGCACCTAGGTTGCAATATTTTGCCAGGGGTAACTCAGCCTCTTTCGCCAGCAAATCATAGATTGCTGTCTCCAATGAAAAGCGAACCGAGGGGATGTTCTGTGAATGAACCTCTATTAATGAAAACAATTCTTCATTTTCAAAACTTTCTCCCTCGATTGCCTGATTAAATCCTTCCAAGGCATAATGGACTTCTTTTAATGTTTCTCTGCTGAACCCCAATAGTGGTGCAGCTTCGCCAAACCCAGTAAATTCTTCAGATTGAATTTTAAGCCAGATACCTTCCCGATGGGTGTAAGTTTCTCCGGCTGTTTGTAGCGGTTTTACAAAGGGAATAGAATAGGGAATAACTTGAAAATGACTGATTTTCAAAGAATGATCCCTGCTGAAAATAGCAAGGTAAAAATAAATAAAAAACGAGCAGTGCGAATTAAAACAAAATTTAATTCCATACCGGCTGTGGTAAAAATCTGAAATATCAAATGCGTTGCAATGGGTAGTGAAAACAATGTGAGCAATAGGGATAGTTCGTTTTCAAGCTTCCAATATAAATAAATAGGCAGTGAAAATGGTATAACGATGAAAAGCGCATATTGTATTTTTGAAAACGTTTCACCAAACCGGACTGCCAACGTTTTTTTCCCTGAAATCACATCTGTATGGGCATCCCGAAGGTTGTTTACCACCAATATAGCTGTAGATAACAGCCCCATAACCGCTCCCATCCAAAATGATAATGGGGTAACGGTTCCAGTTTGCAGATAATAGGTGCCAGGGACGGCAATGAGTCCGAAAAAGATGAAAACAAACATATCTCCCCAGCCATGATATCCCAGAGGATAAGGTCCTCCAGTGTAAGCGATACCAGCGGCAATGGATGATAGACCAATCAATACAATGGGCCAACCACCTATGGAGGCCAAATAAAACCCCATACAAATTGCAAGTGAAAATATTAACCACATGGCACTCTTCATCTTTTCAGGAGTGATGAGTCCAGATTGTGTTGCTCGTTTGGGACCCAGCCGATCATCCCGATCCGTCCCCTTTTGATAATCATAGACATCATTGGCAAAATTTGCCCCAATTTGAATGAGGGCAGCCGCTAAAAGAGTCATTAATAAAATGAATGGGTGGAATACACCATCATGGTAAGACAGGGCTGTGCCAAGTATAACCGGAGAGGCTGCTGCAGGCAGAGTCTTGAGACGTGCTGCTAATATCCACTTATTCATTGATTAACCCAAAATTTATGAAAACCAATAAAATGTTGATTAAGGCAATCGTGGAAATTTATCAAATTTTGGTTTACGTTTTTCCTTAAAGGCATCCCGTCCTTCCTGAGCTTCTTCGGTCATGTAAAAGAGCATGGTGGCATCACCAGCAAACTGCTGTAATCCTGCCTGGCCATCACAGTCCGCATTAAGGGCACCTTTAATCATGCGTAGAGCCAGGGGCGATTTTTCCAGCATTTCACAGCACCAGCTTACCGTCTCTTCTTCCAATTTTTCATAAGGGACAACGCAATTTACCAATCCCCAATTCAGAGCAGTCGGAGCATCATACATTCTACATAGAAACCATACTTCACGTGCACGTTTCTGCCCAATAATCCGTGCCATATAGGATGCCCCCCATCCCCCATCAAATGAGCCAACTTTAGGACCAGTCTGTCCAAACTGGGCATTGTCCGCTGCAATGGTGAGATCACAGAGCATGTGCAGAACATGTCCACCGCCAACGGCATAGCCAGCCACCATGGCAACAACAGGTTTGGGCATATATCGAATTTGCTTCTGCACATCCAGAATATTTAATCGAGGGACTCCATCTTCTCCCACATATCCTGCATCACCTCGAATTTTCTGATCACCTCCGGCACAAAATGCTTCTTTCCCTTCACCGGTGAGAATAATAACCCCTGCTCCCTGATCTTCACGGGCGAGTTTTAATGACTCCTTTAATTCAAACACTGTTTGTGGACGAAAAGAATTTCTAAGCTCTGGGCGGTTTATTGTAATTTTGATGACACCTTTTGCGTCATCCAAGCCACGCTCATATTTTATATCGGTAAATTCCTGTATGGATTCCCAATTAATTTTCATAATAGCTCCTAATAATTAACTCA
>CAJWYZ010000126.1 GCA_913049525.1 uncultured Fidelibacterota bacterium
GTATGAGTTCTACCAGACCCGGTTCATAAATGGGAATAATACCCTTATTTAAATTGTCTATTTTTTCCTGATCTATATCGACACAGAAAACCGTATTGCCCATTTCTGCAAAGCAAGTTCCTGTAACCAGGCCTACATAGCCCGTTCCAACAATTGTTATATTCATATAATCATTATTTTATTCAGTAAAAAGTAAGTATTAATATAATAAGAGATTGACAATTAGATGCTTACTGTATTTTCCGTAGTATCGAACTATTCTTAGACTAATGTTTTGCTTGCATCGAAGATTAATTTACCAAAAAAAAATAACACAAATAGTATATTGATTATATAATATAAAATCTCTTAATTTGGCCCGTCGTGATTTATTCCAAATTGCCGCGACTAGAATTAATGAGCTAAATAGGAACTAATAAAACCGGTTTAGCGCCGGTTTTTTAATTTATGGCAGAAATACAGAATATATTATCAAAGCGAATCCTCATACTGGATGGAGCTATGGGCTCTCTCATTCAAACCCATAATCTCATTGAAAATGATTACCGAGGAGAAATATTATCTAACCACCCTCAGGATCTAAAGGGTAATCATGACTTATTATCTCTCACCCACCCGGATATTATTGAGGATATCCACAAATCATACCTCAGTGCCGGGGCAGATATCATTGAGACAAATACATTTAATTCCAATGCAATTTCTCAATCTGATTATAACCTTGAAAAGTATGTCTATAATCTGAATTTACAAGCTGCGAAAATTGCACGCAAGGCAGCAGATTATTTCTCAAATCAAACACCTAATCAACCTCGTTTTGTTGCCGGCATATTAGGTCCCACCAGCAGGACAAGTTCCATGTCACCTGATGTTAATGACCCTAGTTATCGCAATGTAACCTTTGATGGATTAGCCGCAACTTACAGCGATCAATGCAATGGATTATTGGATGGCGGTGTTGATATCATAATGGTGGAAACAGTTTTTGATACCCTTAATTGTAAAGCGGCTTTGTATGCAATACAGGAGACATTTGAAAAAAGGGGGAAATCAGTACCTGTTATGGTTTCTGTTACAATTACCGATGCCAGTGGACGTACCCTGTCCGGGCAGACAATTGAGGCCTTTTGGTATTCTGTCCGTCATATGGAACTTTTGAGTGTAGGAATTAATTGTGCCCTTGGTGCTGTAGAAATGCGCCCCTTTCTGGCGGATTTATCTGCTGTTGCAGATATACCCATCAGCGTACATCCCAATGCAGGGCTTCCAAATGAATTGGGAGAATATGATCAATCCCCGGAGTTTATGGCAGATATCATTGGAGAATTTGCTAGTAGTGGCTTAGTCAATATTGTAGGGGGATGCTGTGGTACAACACCTGAGCATATAAAAGCTATTTTTCAGAAAGTACAATCTATACCGCCAAGAACAATCCCCAAAATACCAGAATGTACCAAACTCAGTGGATTAGAACCTCTAAATATCGATAAAAATTCTCTCTTTGTTAATATTGGTGAACGAACCAATGTATCAGGTTCCAAAATATTTGCGAGCCTTATCCGGGAAGAAAAATATGAAGATGCATTGTCAGTGGCAATCCAGCAGGTGGATGGCGGGGCGCAGATGATTGATGTGAACATGGACGAAGGATTACTGGATTCAGAAGCCTGTATGGAGATATTTCTTCGAATGATTGCATCTGACCCGGCAATTTCCCGGGTACCTATTGTGATTGACTCATCCCGCTGGGAGGTCATAGAAACGGGTTTAAAAAACATTCAGGGAAAGGGTATTGTCAACTCCATTAGTTTGAAGGATGGGGAAGAAGCCTTTTTAGAAAAGGCAGGGAAAATTCAGAAATATGGAGCAGCCGTTATCATAATGGCATTTGATGAAAAAGGCCAGGCAGATACCTATGACCGCAAGATTGAAATTTGCTGCCGATCTTATAATCTACTGACAATCCAGGCAGGATTTTCTCCGGAGGATATCATATTTGACCCGAATATTTTTGCCGTGGCTACAGGACTTGAAGAACACAATGAATACGCCCATGCCTATATTCGTGCCTGTATAAAGCTTAAAGAGTTATACCCTCTTTCCCTTATCAGCGGGGGAGTAAGTAATCTGTCATTTTCCTTCAGGGGGAATAATGCTATCCGTGAGGCAATGCATACCGTTTTCCTGTATCATGCCATACAATCTGGAATGACTATGGGCATTGTTAATCCGGGGCAAATTTCTATTTATGACGATCTGACACCAAAATTAAGAGATGTAATTGAGGATGTTCTATACAACAGATTTCCTGAAGCAGGGGAGAAATTATTAGAAGCAGCCCAGGGCATCCAGCAAAAACAAGCAGTCAAAAAGGAAGACTCAGCCTGGCGGAAACTTCCAATTGGAGAGAGGCTCACATACTCATTAGTGGATGGCATCACTTCTCATATTGAAGAAGATACCGAGGAATCCCGGAAAGAATTAGAGGACCCTGTAAAAGTAATTGAAGGTCCCCTTATGGATGGAATGAACAGGGTTGGCGATTTATTTGGATCTGGAAAAATGTTTTTACCTCAGGTGGTTAAATCAGCAAGAGTCATGAAAAAAGCTGTCACTTATTTAACGCCATTTTTAGAAAAGGCAAAAAAGTCTGCCAGCAAAAATGGCAAGATATTATTGGCTACAGTCAAAGGAGATGTGCACGATATTGGTAAAAATATTGTAGGGGTTGTATTGGGCTGTAATAATTATGATATCATCGACCTTGGTGTGATGGTTCCGGTTCAGGAAATATTGAAGACTGCTAAAGAAGAAGAAGTCGACATAATCGGGCTTAGCGGACTTATTACTCCGTCACTTGATGAAATGGTTAATGTTGCATCTGAAATGGAACGAACAGGCGTTAAATTGCCATTATTAATTGGAGGAGCTACGACTTCCAAAGTACACACTGCTATAAAAATAGAACCGGCATATTCACATGGAACCATTTATGTGACCGATGCCTCAAAGAGTGTAGATGTTGTGCGTAAGCTGCTATCTAAAAATAGAATGGAATTTCAAAACGAAGTGAGCGAAGAATATGCCCAAATCCGATTAAAAAGAAAGGACGGTCAAAGAGTAAAATATCTTACAATTTCAGAATCTAGAACTAAAAAATATCAAATAAACTGGGATAATTATTTTCCACCAGAACCTGTCACTAAGAATGCAATAATCCTCAATAATTATCCATTGGAAGAGCTTGTTCCCTACATTGATTGGACACCTTTTTTTACAACATGGGAATTAAGGGGAAAATATCCTTCAATTCTGGAAGATGATAAATATGGAAATGAAGCTACAAAACTATTTAAGGATGCAAAACAATTGCTCAATGAAATAGTTAAAAATAAATTATTAAATGCAAATGCAGTTGTACATATTTTCCCAGCTTCATCAGTGGAGGATGATATAGAAATTTATGACTTGAATGAAGATGCAATTGCACATGTCCATTGTCTCCGGCAGCAAATTAAAAAAGAAGATTATCAATTTTGTCTTTCAGATTTTATTGCTCCAAAAGATTCTGGAAAACAGGATTGGCTTGGAGCTTTTGCCGTAACAACTGGTATTGGATTAAATAAAATCGTGGAAGAATTTGAAGCGAATGATGATGACTATAATGCAATTATGGCCAAAGCCCTTGCAGATAGGTTAGCAGAAGCATTTGCTGAGAAATTACATGAACTAACCCGAAAGCAATATTGGGGGTACGCAACAGAAGAAAATTTGTCTTTAGAAAATGTGTTGAAGGAAAAATATTATGGAATTAGGCCGGCACCCGGATACCCCGCATGTCCAGATCATTCTGAGAAAGAAATATTATTCAAGCTCCTTAATGCCGAAGTGAACACGGGAATTCAACTTACATCAAATTTTGCAATGGACCCACCTGCATCAGTATGCGGTTGGTATTTTTCACATCCGGAATCCAAATATTTCAGCATCGGAAAAATATCTGATGACCAACTTAAAGATTATTGCCAGCGTAAACAAGTAGATTTGGAAGATATGAAACGATTTATTTCCCCCTTTCTTAAGGAGAATATTCAATCCGAAACCCAATTAGCATGAGGAGTTAAATGAAAGTAATTGAACATATTGACAATGCAAAAGACCCCCTCTTCAGTTATGAGATTATTCCTCCCAAACGCGGTACCAATGTACAGGAAATTACCGATATTGTAAAAGATCTGGAGCCCTTTAATCCACCATATATTGATGTTACCAGCCATTCTGCCGAGGCCTATTATGAAGAAACTGAC
>CAJWYZ010000127.1 GCA_913049525.1 uncultured Fidelibacterota bacterium
CCTATATAGGTCAATTCCATAAAAACTTCATGAATAAAGTTTTGGGAATAATTTTGATTGGTTTCAATCTGAAGATATAATTCATTTTCAAATCGATCCAATTCTATAGATGTATTTAGAATCTCAATATTTTTACTTTCTGGTTCTGTAATGCTCTGCACACAGGAATAGTTCATTAATAGTAATAAGAAAATGGCTAATAATAAACGTATGTTTATTCTATAGTCAGACATATCCACTCCCCTTTAATCATTTTTTCTTTCACTTGAAAGTTTTCTTTGATACAAATTTGCTCTATGGTCTTATAATCAGTCATTAACAAACCTGACAAAACCACTTGTGCTTTTGTCCCTTTTAATTTGGGGATTAATTCTTCAATAATATTGCAATTGATATTTGCTAAAATAATATCATAATTAAAATCTTCCCAAGTAAGAACATCATCATTGTAATAATGAATATTTTTTTCAATGTGATTCAATTGTAAATTTTCATTAAAATTGGATTCACAGTCTGAATCAAATTCTACAGCATCTACTTTTTCAGCACCCAGTTTTATTGCAGCAATAGATAAAATTCCACTTCCAGCTCCCAAATCTAAAATAGACATGCCCGGCTTGATGTGTTTCAAAATTTGACTCAGCATAAGCCAGGTGGTTTCATGATGTCCAGTTCCAAATGCCATGCCCGGTTTAATCTTTATTACAATATCTGCTGAAATATCATTTTGCCAATGGGGAACTATAGCCAGTTTTTTTTCAATAATTACAGGGGTAAAATTATCTTGCCAAGCCAAATGCCAATCTTCTTTACCTTGTTTATTCCATTTCCAATTAAAATTTACATCTGCATTAATATTTTGAAGCCGTAGCTCAATATCATCTTTATTACCACCATTAAAATACAATTGGGCGGTGCCATTTTCGAAATAAGTACCTAAACATTCCGTTCCAATGAGAGATTGAATAATATCCACTTTTTCATTTTTATCATCTATACTTAGTACATCAAAATAGTCTGGTGCCGAACTCATTGTTTAATTTTCTCATCTTGAATATAAATGAAATGGGTAATAACAGTCCCCACAGCTTCTAAACTTTTTGCGGAACAATTTTCTGGAATATCCTGCAGAGTATGCCAATAATTGACATCCTTATTGGGATATTCAAAATCGATAATATCAATTGCTGGAATTTTTGAATATTTATATAAATAGTAATGATCATCCATAATAGCCTGTCCTATTCTATTTTCAAATTGAGTATATCCCAGTTCATTAGCCAATGTCCAAATTGCCCGAACAATATCTGGTGCTTGTTGTAAAGAAAATTGTTCAATAGGAAAATGCTGTTCTTTATCAGCTACCATGTCCAAGCAAATAGCAAATTGTGGCCGGGGTTCTGGTATATGCCTAGCAAAGGCCTGAGTCCCCAAACCAAATTTATCAGGATCACCACTATGACCCATATCTTCACCATCAACAAAAAGGAGATCAACACCTATATTAAGTAATGGCAGGGTATGCAATATTTCAGCCAAAGTTAACAATACTGCCACACCGCTGGCACCATCATTTGCGCCTAATATGGGGAGGGATTGGTTCTCTGGGGTTGGGTCTTTATCGGCAAATTCCCGCGTATCCCAATGAGCCATAATCATGATTCTATAATTTGCGGAAAGATTAAATCTGGCAAGATAGTTTGTAAGCGTAATATAATGTCTTTCATAAGGATGAGAAATTTTTTCATCCATAACATATAAGCTGTCGGTAAGTGGCTGCAGAAAATTCACTAAGAATTTTTTCATCTTCAAATGACCTTCACTTTCAGGAAATCTGGGGCCAAATTCACATTGGGTATTAAGCAAATTCATTGCACGATTTCCATCAAAGGGAGGTGCATTTTGCCCCATACATATACCAACTATAAATATTATAAAGAATTTATTCAATTTAACCCTGTATTTTAATATTCATATTAAACCCGAAATCTCTTTCTATATTTTTACCGGTGGTTTTATTTTCAGAAATTCCATATACAAAATAAAAATTTCCCGTCACCCATTTAGTAAAACTGTAACTGACATTGGGCTTCAATGACCATGATGTATTATTGCTTTGCTCATTAAATTCTGCTAAATCAGTTACAATTGTAGAGGTCATTAGTTTTCGATCAATTCCCCAATTGAAATTAAGGGAAAAATCCATATCATTAGATATGAAAAAATCTCTGAAAAAAAATGTGGGGATAGTAAGCCCCCCTGATTTTTTAAATGATAAGGTACTGCTGATTTGACTTCCATGGTTTCGCTCAGTGGACTCATCGATTTTTTTAATAGTCTGATTTAAATTATAATTCACCTTAAATGTGATTGGGCTTCGACCTTTGGATTTAGTGGTAATACCAACTATTGGTGAATAATTAAACGTGTATTGTTCATTTTGTAATTCATCATCTGTAATTATACCATCATTATTTTCGTCTTTACTTGACATTGACCGTTCGCCATTAAATCCGTGGGAAATACTGATGGATTTAAAAAATTTATCCATAAACCACCACTTTTCAATCCCCGACCAATTAACGCTCCAATTTGAAATGGGAATTCCTTCGTCACCCCTTAGACCCAGTGGATAGAATGAAAAGGATTCATTTTTAGTTTTAGATGCCGTGGAAGGAATAGATAAGGAATTAGAGTATCTAAAATCGAGACTGGTAACAATTGTTCGAGTTAAGCTAACACTTGTACTTACCGTTAAATCATTTCCGTAACTACTCGATGATGACCCAACTAAATTGTTATTTGCAATTAAATTATCATCAAACAATACTCCGCCTGATGAATTTACAGGTGAATTTTGAATTCCCAAACGATACAGGTAGGAAGTTGATAAATCAGAAGAAATATTATTATAATCATGAGCGGAAGTATATGTGTATGTACCGGATATTTTATTTAATTTTGATACAGCCGTATGAACTCCTCCCAGCATAAATCGAAGCACAGGATTTTTAACATTAAAATTCTTTTTACTACTACTAGATGAAGACGATCTGCCACGCCCTCTTCCTCTAGATGAACTTGACTTTCCTTTATTCTCCGGAGTATAAACCAATTCAACCAATTCTTTCAGGCTAAGTCCTATTTTGGTTTTAAATGTAGATGATGATTTTACATTGGCAGTTGAAAGTGTATCGATAATATTTAAGTTCCAATTGTAGGTTGGGTTATAAGTTATTGTTGGATTTAACCATTTTAAAAAATCTGGTGAATAAGTATTGGTGAGTTTTTCACTTATTGATTTTACTAACCCGGGGTTCATCTGCTGAACCACATCCATTTTGTTATAACGGAAGTCATCCAAATTACTATCAATTTGTTTGGTGTAATTACTGCTTAAGGTTTTTGTAATTTTATGATTTAGGGTGAATTTCCGACTTAAATTAAAACTATATGATTTGGTAGTATCATCCACATTTGCCCGTTGGATTTTTCGTGAGTCAGCTTCATTAAAATTAATATTTGCACTAATTTTGTTGGGGGTATAATAATAGCGGGCTTCACCCAAAATACTACCGATGAAAAGCCAATCTTTCGTAAAAGCAAAGGGGCTTATATAATTTTCTTTTCCAAAGGTGTAGCTATAGCTGCTGGATGCCTCATAATTGTTTTTTAGTTCTTTTAGAGTCTGATTATTAGACTTGTGGGTTTGTATGGCAGAAAAATTTAACGAAATATTATCAAGTGTTTGTTTGAGCAGCCAATTACTGCTTCGAGTTGATTTATTAAAGGAAGTTGAAAAACTAATTTTTTCACTTTTTGTCTGGATTTCTTCAATATCAAAATTATCATTTTCTGAATCGGTTAATATATCACTCCCTGGGTGATATTTTGGAGTAGCCACTGAATTTGTATACCCCAATGTAATTGGTGTTTTTATACCCCAGCGGGTTGGCAAAATAATATTGGGATAAAGCTTTAAAGTTGCAGAATAGGACTCGTCAGAATTCCCGGTTCCAAGTCGCTGTTGTAATTTATGAAAATCAGAATCTTTCTTATTGTAACTCCCAGAAATAGTCATAAGATCTGCAAATGATAATGAGCCACTTACACTGTATGATCTTCCCCGCCTTTTTTTCACCCCCGTCATACGAAGTTCATTTACCAATACTTTACCATAAATTCTTTCTTGGGAATTATTAATTACTCCCATAACAATAGTTTGGATATTATTGATGGATGGCGTCCCCTTTACCTTTAATTGTGAACAATTTCCACAGG
>CAJWYZ010000128.1 GCA_913049525.1 uncultured Fidelibacterota bacterium
TGCTGTTGAAGCACAGAAATTAATGGAAGTGAGTTTGGAAGGCTCAGTAGGATAATTAATAATTTAAGATTTAAGAATGAAGATAGTATATTAACAATGAAAAGAAAAAAATTATAATGATTAAAATAGAAAACCTTAATGTCAGTATAGAAAATAAAGAAATCCTGAAGGGAATTAATTTAGAAGTGAAATCTGGTGAGCTCCATGTAATCATGGGACGAAATGGAACGGGTAAAAGCACACTTGCGAATGTATTGGTTGGGAAGGATAAATATAAAGTGACCAATGGCACTGTCAGTTTTAATGGTGAAAATTTATTGGATATGTCACCAGAAGATAGAGCCTGTGCCGGATTGTTTCTATCCTTCCAGTATCCGGTAGCCATTCCAGGTGTGAATAATATGTATTTTCTGAAAGCGGCTGTGAATGCAGTGAGAAAATCAAGAGGTGAAGAAGAAATAGATGCAGTGGATTTTCTTTCCATGATTCGGGAAAAATTGAAAATAGTTGCTTTAGATGAAAGTTTTATTCATCGGCCAGTGAATGATGGATTCTCCGGTGGTGAAAAGAAGCGGAATGAAATTTTACAAATGATTGCTCTGGAACCAAAACTTTCCATCCTGGATGAAACAGATTCAGGTTTGGATATTGATGCCCTGAAAATAGTAGCACAGGGGGTAAATGATTATCGTTCCCCAGATAGATCTTTTATTCTCATCACCCATTATCAACGCATCCTTAATTATATGCAGCCGGACTTTGTTCATGTACTTATGAATGGCAGAATTGTTAAATCTGGAACTATGGAGTTGGCAAAAGAATTGGAAGAAAAAGGCTACTCTTGGATAGAAGAGGAAATGGTTGAGATTACGTAGGTTATAATAAATGAGCATATCTAATTATAAAGTGGAATTTGAGAAAATGTTAAATAGAAATTATTTCTCTAAATCTTTACATCCTTATCGTAAAGAAGCATTTACTCAACTTGAAAAGACAGGATTTCCAACGCAGAAATGGGAGAATTGGCGCTTTACAAATGTATCTAATATTTCGGATGGTGAATTTATGATTTCTGAAATTTCTGATGCCCCTCAAACAACACCTGATATAGATTCATATCAAATGGAGGGAGTTGACACGGTTGTAATCTATAATGGTCATTATCAAAAAGATATATCCTCCATACCAAATGGAGTGAATTTGTTGAGTGGGTCAGAATACATGGAAAGAAAAAATGGAAATTTTGATAGGGCAAACAATTCTCCATTTGATTTATTAAATACTGCATTCACTGATAGCGGAATGTGTATTGTACTAGAAAAGAATACTCTAGTTAAATCACCAATTCGCATTCTGTTTATCTCAAATGGTGACAGATCTATCATGGTGAATCCGCGGGTAAATGTTGATATTGGAGAGTCAAGCAGTCTGACATTTATTGAGCAGCATGTGGGAGACGCTACTTCCTTCTTTCAGAATGAATCTGTATTTATTACACTGGGGAACAATGCGCAATTGGATCATATTCGCATTCAGTCAAATTCTGAGTTTACCCAGAATATATCAAATCTAAATGTTAATCAAGCAGCAGACAGTCAATATGAATTCTTTCAATTGGTTGATGGCAGTAAGCTGGGTAGAAGTGATATTTGTGTACAATTAGATGGAGAAAATGCGCAGTGTAATATCAACAGCTTAACGCTTTCAAAAAATAATCAACATATTGATAATAATATCATTGTGAATCATAATAGCGCTCAAACCCACAGTTCTCAATTTGTAAAATCAATTCTTTTTGATACTTCCACAGGTGTATTTAATGGAAGAACCATTGTGCATGAAAATGCTCAGAAAATAACTGCACAGCAGACCAATAAAAATATTCTTCTATCTAAGAAAGCAAAGATGAATGCGAATCCTCAATTAGAGATTTATGCAGATGATGTAAAATGTTCTCATGGGTCAACAACGGGGCAAATTGATGAGGATGCTCTATTTTACTTGCAGTCCCGTGGAATTAATAAGCAGGATGCCATGGAACTAATGGTTGTGGGATTTGCCAATGAAGTATTGGACAAAATTCCCCATCCAGAAATCAAGAAAGCTGTTTATACAGAATTCACAGTCAAACTTAACCGGTTGATGTCATAATGGATATATTCAGAGATTTATATCAGCAGCTCATCATTGACCATAATCAGAACCCCCGAAATTTTCATGAAATTACAGACGCAAGTCATCATGCAGACGGACAAAATCCACTCTGTGGCGATGAACTATCTGTTTTTATAAATGAGAAGGGTGGTGTAATAATAGATATTGCTTTTACAGGAACTGGGTGTGCAATTTCAAAAGCATCTGCATCAATAATGACCAGCACATTAAAGGGTATGACGGTAGATGAAGCAAAAACCTTATTTGAGAAATTTCATATTTTAGCGACAACCGGAGAAAGTGCAGAGGATTTAGGAAAGCTGGCTGTTTTGGGAGGTGTACATAAGTATCCATCGAGAGTCAAATGTGCAACTTTGGCTTGGCATACCTTTCAAGGCGCCATGAACAATTCACAAGGGATTATCAAAACAGAGTAGATATGGATTTTTCAAATGAGATAATAACCGTGGTAAGAGATTGTGAAGCAATCCTAATCCCCTCAGGAGATCCTATTAAATTATTAGAAGGGACCCGTGTACGCATAACTCAGGCATTGGGTGGCGATTACACTCTTTTTGTAAATGGAAATCTTGCCAAAATTTCAGGGAAAGATGCTGATGCAATTGGTATGAAACAGGATAAAGTTGAAAAACCTGCAGTGAAATTTAAACCCGGTGATTCTGTAGAAGAAGAATCTGTCTGGGAACAGCTCCGAACTGTATATGACCCGGAGATTCCGGTGAATATAGTGGAATTAGGTTTGGTATATGATTTAGAAATAACACGTCAAGATGATGGATATTTTATAAATATCAAAATGACACTTACAGCTCCAGGCTGTGGTATGGGGCCGGTAATTGCTCAGGATGCAGAATATAAAATCAGATCAATCCCGGGAGTAAATGATGTTCTGGTTGAAATTGTCTGGGAACCCCTATGGAACAGGGATATGATGACCGATGAAGCGAAACTCCAATTAGGGATGATGTGATGTCAGAAAACGTAATTCAGCAAAAACTTTTTGATGCTAAAAAAATAAGAGAAGATTTTCCCATCTTCAGAAATAATCCCGATTTGGTTTTTCTAGATAATGCATCCACAACCCAAAAACCTCAATCTGTAATTGATACTCTTAGCCATTATTATGAAAATTATAATTCTAATATTCATAGAGGAATATATCAGATTGCTGAAAAGGCCACTGCAGCCTACGAAAAAACACGGGACAAGGTAGCCGAGTTTATAGGAGCGGACGATCGGCGATCTATTGTATTTACCAAAGGGGCCACCGAAAGTATTAATTTGGTTGCCAATAGCTGGGGAGGTCAGAACCTCAAACCCAATGATGAAGTACTCATTACGGAAATGGAACACCATAGTAATATTATCCCATGGCAGCTTATCTGTGACCGCACGGGTGCGAATTTGAAATATATTCCCATCAATGATGATGGCACTTTGGATTTATCCAGCCCGGAAAAATACTTCACTAATAAAACAAAAATTGTCTGTGTCATACATCAGTCCAATGTATTTGGAACGGTTAATCCCATACCCGAAATTGTAAAATATGCACATGAAGTCGGAGCACTGGTTTTGGTAGATGGCGCACAAAGCACCCCCCATCATAGAGTGAATATTTCTGAATTGAATTGTGATTTTTTTGCCTTTTCCGGGCATAAAATGATGGGGCCAACAGGAGTGGGCGTTCTCTTTGCTAAACCAGAATTATTAGAAGCGATGCATCCCTTTTTGGGTGGTGGTGAGATGATAAGAAAGGTGACATTAGAAGGTTCCACATGGAATGACATCCCCTGGAAGTTTGAGGCAGGGACCCCCAATATTGCGCAGGTTATCGGGCTGGGGTCTGCCATTGATTACATCAACAAAATGGGAATGGATAATATCTCTGATTATGAGAATGTACTTTTGAATTATGCCCAAGAAAAATTACAGAATATACCTGGAATAAACATCTATGGAACGGCAAAAGATAAGGGTGCTGTCATCAGTTTCAATTTAGAAAATATTCATCCTCACGATGTGGCACATATATTAGATACCTATGGAA
>CAJWYZ010000129.1 GCA_913049525.1 uncultured Fidelibacterota bacterium
CTATTTTATAGTGGTGATATTAGATTTTTGAGGCAGTTCTGATGAAAGTATCCCTCAATTGGCTTAACGATTATCTAGATGTATCAGGAACTGCTGAAGAAATTTCAGATAGGCTTACTGCATTAGGGTTAGAAGCATCTTTTGAGAACAGGGGTAAAAGTTTTACAGACGTTGTGCTTGGAAAGGTTGTAAAATGCGGCCCTCATCCGAATGCCGATAAATTATCGGTATGTGAAGTAGATGTAGGAGATAATGATAACTATTCCATCGTCTGCGGCGCCCCTAATGTAAAAGAAGGAATTTATGTACCCGTTGCAAAGGTAGGGGCAACTTTAAATAATGGTGATTTCAAAATTAAACAGGCAAAGCTGAGAGGAGTTGAATCTCATGGGATGATTTGCTCTGAAAGAGAATTGTCTATCAGTGATGAGCATGAAGGCATCATGATTCTTGATACCAAAGCAGATGTAGGTACCCCCATTGAAGAAATTCTCACATTTAAAGAAGACACCCTCTTTGAAATTGACCTTACCCCAAACAGAGGGGACTGCCTCAGCCATTTAGGCGTTGCCCGTGAACTTAGAATTAATGCAGGAGTGGATATCAAACCAAGGGCTGTTGATGTGGCGGAATCAGAAAATCACACCAGTAATGAGATCAACATTGATATTGCAGATAAAGATGCATGCCCACGTTATGTAGCCAGAGTGGTTAAGGGGGTAAAGGTTGGGCCATCACCAGGGTGGCTTGTTGATAGGATGGCATCTATTGGCCAGTCTAGTATCAATAATATTGTGGATGCTGCTAATTATGTGCTAATGGATTCGGGACATCCTATGCATACATTCGATTTTGATACCATTTCAGGCAATAAAATAATTGTACGTTATGCTGAAAATGGAGAAAAATTCACTACCCTTGATAATGAAAAAAGAGATTTAAAAGATTTTCATCTGCTTATTTGTGATGGCGAAAACCCCATCGCTCTTGCAGGTATAATGGGTGGCATTAATAGTGAAATTAAAGATGGAACTACAAATATTTTAATTGAAAGTGCCTATTTCAGCCCTACAGTGGTGCGGAAGGGTGCGAAAGTTTTAGACCTGTCAACAGAGGCATCTAAAAGATTTGAACGGGATACAGATATGGGTGGTATTATCCCTGCAATTAACCAGTTGGCTGCCCTTATTGTGGAAGTGGCCGGTGGTGAAATATGCAAAGGAGTGGTTGATGAATATCCTGCTGAAAAAAAACCACATACGTTTAATTTTTCATTAGAGAAATGTGAAGCATTATTGGGGACGCATATTACAGAAAAGAAAATTGAAACCATTTTTGATTCGCTTCAAATTACCTATAAAAATAAAAATGGAAGTTTTCAGTGTACTATGCCCACATTTCGGAATGATTTAGAGCGGGAAGTGGATTTATATGAAGAAGTGGCCCGGGTTATCGGCTACAATAATATTCCATCTTCTGTGCAGTTCACCGGGTCATATAATTCATTTGTTGTAGATGATCAGCAATTAGATTCTCTTCTTAGAACACATCTGCAGTATAACGGTTACTGTGAGCATTATTCCAATAGCCTGCAGCATGAGAATGATACCAATCTATTTTCAGGGGGTGAAGCAGTTGAGTTAAAAAACCCTCTAAGTCAGGATATGGCATTTATTCGTAATTCAATAATACCGGGATTATTAATGGCAGCCTCCTATAATGAAAAGAGGCAGGAGAAAGGATTCAAACTTTTCGAAATTGGCGCTATTCATAATCAGTCAAAAAAATCTGCCACCGGCTCTAAAGAAAAGTTTCATTTAGGATTGCTTTGGTATGGTGAACCTCAATCTCATTGGCGTAATTATGAAACTAGAGATTTATATAGATGTAAGGGTGAGATAGTTCAACTATTAGAATCGGCAGGATTATCGAATATTTCATATAAAGTAGGCATGGAAAAGGGGTTTGAAACGTCACTTAAAATTTACTCAGGTAAAACGCAAATTGGCAATGTGGGAATTCTAGATAACAAGGTATTAAAGCAGTATGATATTAAAATAAATCCCACGGTATGTGATCTATCACTGCATAATATGAGAGTGTTGTGGCAAAATAGAAAGCTTGTGTACAGTCCGCCACCGGCATACCCAAGCATGAACCGGGATATTGCCTTGCAGGTTTCTCGTGATAAACCGGCTGAAGACCTGCTTACTACTATTCAGAAAGAAGGTGGAAATACCCTTAAAGATGTTTCATTATTTGATGTATATCAATCTGATGAAGTGGGGGATAATAATAAAAGTTTGGCATTTTCTTTAAAGTTTCAATCGGAGGCTACAACCTTAACAGATACTGAGGTGGATGCCGATGTGGAAAAAATTCTTAATTCCCTCAAAAAGGCTCATGGAGCCATCCAAAGATAAGGAGGCATTATCACGATGAAAACCAAAGTGGTTAAAGTTAATATATTAGGGCAGGATTATGTGGTTCGTTCAGCTGCCGGTCAAAAATATCTGGAGAAAGTTGCAGCTTATGTGGATGAGAAAATGGAAGAAATAAAGGCTTCAGGCATTGATGATTCACAGCAATTACGAATTGCTATTTTGGCCGCAATGAATATCACCGATGAGCTTTTTACCTATAAAAAAGAGAAAAAGAAATTTGTGGATAAAGTAGAAGCCAAAACCATTGCTATTACGGAGTTTATTGAAAACAGAATTCATGATATTGAGGCCGATAAAAAATAAATGGAAACACTCCTATTAAAGGGTAAGCCTGTTTCAGATAGTATCCGCTTGTCGCTGGAGCCAAGGGTGCAGGCATTAATAGAAACAGGTATTGTTCCAAAATTAGCAGCTATTATTGTAGGAGATGACCCGGCATCTAAGGTGTATGTACGCAATAAAGCCCGGGCATTTCGAAAGCTGAACTGTGAAAGCCAAACCTATCAGTTAAATTCAAAATCCAGTGAAAAGGATGTATTAACAGTTATAGACAGGCTCAACAACGATCCCTCGGTTCATGGTATTCTGGTACAGCTGCCCCTGCCCAATCATCTAGATTCTAAAGCCATACTCCATAGGGTATCCCCTAATAAAGATGTTGACGGATTTCATCCTGAAAATTTAGGTTTATTGTTAGAGGGAAATCCCAATTTTATACCCTGCACACCCCATGGAGTTTTAGAGATTTTACGGCATTATGATATTCCAGTTTCAGGGAGGCATGCGGTTATTGTGGGAAGGAGCAATATTGTAGGAAAGCCCATGTTTGCCCTATTGGCACAGAAATTTGAAATGGGAAATGCAACGGTTACCATCTGTCATACACGAACGAAAGATCTGGCATCTTTTACAAAGCAAGGGGACATCATTATTGCAGCGGCTGGTTCTGCTAATATGATTACAGGTGATATGATTAAAGAGGGGGCAGATATAATTGACGTGGGGATTAACCGCGTAGATGATGATTCAGAAAAAGGCTATATTCTAGTGGGTGATGTGAATACAAAGTCCGTTATGGGTATTGCCAATTCAGTAACTCCTGTTCCCGGAGGGGTAGGACCTATGACCATAACCATGCTGTTGGTAAATACCGTTACATCAGCAGAAAAATGTGTTGAATTGGTTGCCGGTTGGTAACTGCTTATCTTGCGCCCGTAGCTCAGCTGGATAGAGCGCTTGCCTCCGGAGCAAGAGGTCACAGGTTCAAATCCTGTCGGGCGTACCATAAATTTGGAAGCGAATGTGACCCTGGTGGGCACCACAGCCTTCAAAGCTGATGTCTCGGGTTAAACCGAGAGGTGGGTTCGATTCCCACACGTTTCCGCCAATTAAGAGGAGAAACCCCGTGTAAAAGCGGGGTTTTTGCTTTTATTGCTGACTGGTTAAAGTTGTCAAAAAATGGCAATTTATGTCACTATATTGCCACAGTTAATTTAAAGTTGGCACGATTGCCATGAAATATATAAATGAATCATCTGGATTCATGAAACCTCTAAGTTATCCTATAAGTTACTATATATCTACATGCACACGTTCTTCATTGAGTGGGTGCTGTTAGGTATAAGTTTATATATATAATGCCTGTACGGGCGGGT
>CAJWYZ010000130.1 GCA_913049525.1 uncultured Fidelibacterota bacterium
ATTTTTTACCATTTGAATCATTCCAAAAATATATTGGCATGGAAGGGAATGCCTGGGTGCAAACAAGTTCCCCTTTTTCATTTCTGACTGACATGCCTTTTTCATTATAAGATTCTACTTTCATTCCCAATCCCCGGCATTGGAGTTCGCCCCGCCTCACCGGTAAAATAGGATTTCCCAAGGCAAAGCAGGAAATAATATCCGTGCCCCCTGAGATAGAAGCCAATTGGACATCTTCTTTCCACTCTCCATATACAAAATTGAAATTTTCTTCAACTAGGGGTGATCCTGTAGAAAGGATCGTACGTAATTTTGGGAAAGAAGAAATTTGTTTTGGTTTTATTCCGGCTGATTCTAAAGATGCTATATATTTGGCACTGGTACCAAAAACAGTGATACCCAAATCATCCGCCATTTTAAGCAGGGCTGTGCCATCCGGGTATAATGGACTTCCATCATACAACACTATGGTTGCTCCTACTGCCAAGGAAGATATCAGCCAGTTCCACATCATCCAACCACAAGTGGTGAAGTAAAAAATTTTATCATTTTGGGTGAGATCGGTGTGGAGCTTTAACTCTTTTAAATGCTGGATGAGTGTTCCTCCGGCAGAATGCACAATTGACTTTGGCAGCCCAGTGGTCCCGGATGAATACATGATATATAAGGGATGGTCAAATGGTAATTGCTCAAAAATAATATCACCAGAATCTTTGTGAAGAAAGTCATTCCACAGCATTGAATTCTTAATTACATTCGTATTGGAATCGCCGGTAAATGGCACGATAATAGTCTTTTTTATACTGGGCAAATACGTCAGAATATTTTTCAGTTTGGAAAGGCAATCAATGGTTTTTCCATTATACAAATAACCGTCTGCAGCAAAAATAAGTTTGGGTTCGATTTGCTGAAATCTATCCAAAACTCCCTTGATGCCAAAATCAGGAGAACAGGATGACCAGATGGCTCCAATACTTGCGGTTGCCAGCATGGTAATAATTGTCTCTGGGATATTGGGCATGAATCCCGCCACTCGATCATTTTTCACAATACCCATTTCCCGCATGGAACGAGCTAAACGGGATACTTGATCATGCAATTCCTTGTATGTTAGAGAAGATTGAGTGCCATCTTCACCCTGAAATAGTATTGCAATTTTATCGTCTCTATGACAAAGCAGATTTTCAGCAAAATTAAGGGTAGCTCCATCAAACCATTTGGCACCGGGCATTTTTCCTAGATCATCCACCACTTGAGAATAGGGAGAGTGATGAATGATTTGTGAATACTCCCAGAAAGATCCCCAGAAATCTTCTGCCTTTTCTATGGACCAATCATACAATTGCGAATATTTTTTCAGGGAAAGTCCAAATTTTTGGTTGACTAACTGCATATAGTCCATCATCTGAGAATTATTGATTTGCTCCTCAGTAGGTTGCCACATTATGAAATGCATTAGATTATTTCAGCTAGGTACAGTACTTGCCATGCTTCCAACACTTTGCCTTCCTCTACCAATACAGCACATATTTTAAGCATGTCTTCAGCAGATAGCCTGGAATAAGTTTCATTTAAATCTTCAATGACATCCTGCTCTGGTATTTTTTCTACGGAAGCCAAACGAGCCAACAGTTTTCCGGTAAAGGATGGATGATCCCTCACTAATTGTGGTAGATTATCTACACCAATAGGAATAAATCGTGGGGCAGACAATTCAAATAATCCCTCTTTGGCTCTACTATACCAGTCGTATCCCATCCTTGCTACCTGATCAACCTTATGGGGATCAATTTTTCCCGATTCGTCAAACACATCTTCCTTAGCATGGAAATATACTATTTCACCTAATAATAAATTACCTCCGGCTGGTTGATCGCTGAACTGAATATGCTCCGTAAATTGGCATTCCATTATGAGTGGAGACTCTGCTACGCCGGGAACAGAAATAACTTTAGAAGGATGATGGGTTAATCCAGACTTTTCAAACTCATCCACATCTGAAGGGTATTCTGCAGCGCAAATATTCATTTGTTCAACCATGTTAAAACTAACTACTGAGAGTGTAAATTCTTTGGTGTCCAGTATATTTGTAAGGGTATTTTTTGCCTCGCCGGTTCGGCCGCTGAATGCTGGAGAAATTCCCACCATTGGCGGATTGGAGCTGAAAGCATTATGAAAACTGAAGGGGGCTAAGTTAACATGACCATCCTTGCTTTTGCTGGCGGTAAATCCAATGGGACGAGGCGCTACCGAGCTAAGCAGCAAATGGTGTTTTTCCTTGAGTTCTAATTCTTTGGGGTTGTATTCTCTGAATTTAGCCATAAACTATTTTATAAAATCAAATACCGTTCCCTCCCTGGAAAAGGAGGGGATTAAGGTGTAGTGTGTAAACCCACACACCTCTTCTCGAATGTTCCGCAGGAGTTCTCCTCTCAATAGGAGAATTATCCATTTTCAAGTACAATATTATTAGTGAGCGTTCCCAATCCATCAATTTCTAGGGATACTGTGTCACCAGGATTAAGCCATTGGTTATCCGTTATTTTAGAGCCATTCAATTCCAGAAAGCAGCCGGTACCACAAGTACCAGACCCAATGATATCGCCCGGAAAAATATCAACCCCATAACTCACCCGTTCAATGATCTGAGCAAATGTCCATGTCATATTGGAAAGTGTATCTCCTGATACTTGAATATCATTTACAAATGCTTTCATCTTCAAATCATAGCGATCACCATCAACAGATGATTGTTTGCAGGATTCCAATTCATCCTTGGTTACCAGCCACGGTCCAAATGTCGAGCCAAAATCTTTGCCTTTTGCAGGACCTAAATTGAGCTTCATTTCCTGCATCTGTAATACGCGGGCAGACAGATCATTCATTATCATAAATCCTGCAATATAATCGTCAGCATCAGATGTAGATATATTTCTACCGCCTTTACCAATAACGGCTGCGCATTCTAATTCAAAATCCAGTTTTTCTGTATGGCGTGATAATACGGGGAAATATCCCTCTCCAAAAACGGCATGGTGATTGGTAAAATAAAAAATGGGGATTTCGTCAAACTCAGGGATCATTTCCAGCCCCCGGTTTCGCCGGGCTGTTGCCACATGCTGCCGGAATGCGTATGCATCCCGTACTGATGGCGGATTAGGAACAGGCGAAATTAATTCAACATCTTCAGCAGATATTGTAGGACTTCCATCTTCCATGGCTGCCATCGCTAATTGCAATTGCTCTTCCCCACCTTGGAGAAATTCCAGCATATTGTCTGCAATATGGCCATCCAAAGCATGGAGGTCATAGATTTTCCCCTCTTCAAATGCCCCTAATTTTATATTTCCATTTTTTTTATAACTGATAAGTTTCATTTAATTTCCTATATAATATTGTAAAAATTAATTCAACCAACTCAATGGATAATTTTTATCATCAATCCCTAAGGCTGCTTCAGTTACATGTAAGGGTTTGAAGGTGTCAATCATTACTGCCAGTTCATCGGTTTTCTTTTTGCCAATTGAACTTTCATATTTCCCGGGTTGCGGTCCATGGGGTAAACCCATGGGGTGCAGGGTAATAGATTCTTTCTGAATTCCCTGACGGCTCATAAAATCCCCTCTGGAATAATAAATGACTTCATCAGAATCCACATTAGAATGGGGATAGGGCGCAGGAATTGAATCGGGATGAAAATCAAATAAACGGGGCACAAAAGAACAAATGACAAATCCCTGCCCCTGAAATGTCTGGTGAACTGGTGGTGGTTGATGAATACTGCCTACAATGGGTTCAAAATCATGGATGCTAATTTTCCAGGGGAAGTAATAGCCATCCCACCCTACCACATCACAAGGATGATGGGCATAGGTATATTCCTGAATTCCATGTAAAGTTTTAACTTTTACCCGACACTCATTTTTATTGTTAATGGGTTCCTGTAATTGGGGCGCTTGAATATCTCTTTCACAAAATGGGGAATGCTCCATTAGCTGACCAAAGCGGTTGCGGTAACGGTTGGGTGTTTCTACAGGTCCTGCCGATTCTATAACCAGCATGCGAACCGTTTCTGATGGACTCATTT
>CAJWYZ010000131.1 GCA_913049525.1 uncultured Fidelibacterota bacterium
GTAATTTCCATGATTGAAAATAAGACTGCAAAAATCTAAATGGGAAAAGGATATTTTTAAAAATTGAATTCAAATTTAATTGCCGTTGAATCCCGCGAATATTCAGAAGTAATCCGTCATCACTATTATTTAAAAATTGAGTAGCTTCAACTCCAAATTTTGATCCAATATATTTTACTTCTACTCCTTTTTGTAATAGGGCATCCCGAATGGCCATTGCTGGAAAGAAATGCCCACCAGTTCCACCACCCGTAACCACCATCCTTAAATTGTTACTCATAAGAGAATCCTCTATAATAGCTGTTGGTAACAGATTGTCCTTTTCGGGCGATATTCAGCAATATCCCCATTGATATAAATGTAAAGATGATATGTGAGCCGCCGTAACTGATAAAGGGCATTGGCAGGCCAGTTGTTGGTGCAAATCCGACTACGTATGCAGCATTCACCAAAAAATAAATCATTACTGAAATTAATATTCCAAATGACAAAAACATGCTGAACAAATCAGGTGCTTCTCTTACCACAGTCAGTCCTTTTGTAAAGAGAAACCAAAAGAGTATAAATAGTATGAAGATTCCGATGAACCCCAGTTCTTCACCAACAATAGGAAGGATGAAATCGGTATGTGCTTCAGGCAGAAATCCGTTTTTAATAATACTGTCTCCCAACCCACTTCCCAGCATTCCACCAGTCCCCAAAGCATTTATTGATTGAATTTTTTGTTTATCATTCCAATTTAAGAAGCGATCCATAGCATGGGGAGTACTCATTATTTTTAAGATTAGTGCTATGACTCCCGCAATTGATAAACCTGTGAGATAACGCCAATCTGCACCGGCAATAAAGAGCATTACCATTATAATAATGGCAATCATCATTGTGGTGCTGGTGTCAGGCTGAAAGAGAATCAATACCAAGGAGATACCAAGAATTGGAGTGAATCGGATAAACAGAAATTTCCAATCTTTCAAATATCTTTTATTTTTATCAATAAAAAAGGCAGTAAAAATGATTAGACTTACTCGAGCAAAATCTGAGGTGGTCATCCAGCTTCTTCCTCCTAAATATAACCAGCGGGATGCAGGGTTATTGCCTTTAAAAAAATACCCCATTATCAAAATAATCCATGACAAAATGATAAGAACATAAGCCAATTCTTTTAAATAACGATAACTCATTTGACTTAGAACAAACATGATAATTGTGCCAATGATGAGCCATTTAGTTTGACGAAGAAAGAAATGCATATAATCATCAAATTCATTCATGGCATAGATGCTGCTGGCACTGTACATCATGACAATTCCAAAGCCTGAAAGTAATAAAATAGTACCTAAGATCAAGTAATCATTGGGATAAGAGCGAATATTCAATTTCCTAGCTCCAATTTGTTAAATATTTCTACAAATGTATTTCCCCGCTGTTCATAACTGGAAAATTGATCAAAACTGGCACATGCTGGAGATAGAAGGACAGTATCACCAGGTTTAGAATTATCATTCGCTGTGAGCATGGCATCCTCAAAGTATTCACAATAGGTAACCATAAAACTTTCATCAAGCTGATTCTTTATTTCTTTTCCTGCAGCGCCATAAGCAATAATTGAATGTACGCGATTCTCCATGCATGGGATGAGCTGAGTAAAATCTGTCGATCCTTTATCCTGACCTCCCAATATGAGAATTAAATTATCATCAAAACTTTCAATGGCAGCAGTGGCAGCAGCGATATTTGTAGCTTTTGAGTCATTAAAATAATCCACATTATGGATGCTGCCAACCCATTCCAAACGATGGGGGATGGGCGTGAAATTAATAATTGTATTTTGAATTGCTTCTCGTGATATTCCAAAAGAATGTGCCATTGTTGCAGCTGCTAGAATATTTTGCAAATTATGAAAACCCTTTAATTTTGTATCTTCAAATTTGAATAAAATGTCAGGGTTATCAGTCTCTCCGGTATACACTTTTGTGGCATTCAATTTAAAAATACAATTTCCATTCTGGGTTAGAGAAAATACTACTGAGCGATTGGTATTTTGAAGAGATTCAGCTAAGATGGGATCATCCGCATTAAAAACTAACCAACCAGAATCATTAATTTGATTTGCTAATTTCATTTTTTCTGCAGCATAGGCATTAATATCTGCGTACCTATCCAGATGATCTGCGCTTATATTCAATATGCCGGCAATAGCTGGGGAAAAGGTATTAATATGTTCCAATTGAAAGCTGCTAAGTTCAAGCACATGTATTGGATTTGTAATATTTGATGTAAGCTCCCACAGTACATTTTCTGAGAAAGGCATGCCTATATTTCCGCCAAGCAAAGAAGTTCTTCCATCACTGATACACATTTCATGTAAAAGATTTACGGTGGTAGTTTTCCCGTTTGAACCAGTGAGCGCCAATATAGGGGAAGAGGTAAACCATGATGCAAATTCAATTTCACTGACAATAGGTATTTTTTGATTTTCACATTCTTTAATAATTGGAATGTCATTAGGTATCCCAGGGCTTTTTACAAGAAAATCTGCATCTAAAACAGTATTACTATGGCCGCCCACTTCATGTTTGAAATCTCCGATATTTTTAATAATATCCGGAGAATTATCACTTTCGCTAATAAAAATATTGGCACCGACATGCGCACCTAGAACCCCTGCAGCAATTCCACTTTTTCCTGCGCCCAGAATACTTATCCTTGTATCTGCCCAGTTATTTTGAGAAATATTGTTAAAGTCTATCATTGGATTTTGAAGGTTGTGAGTGAAATGAGTGCCAATAGAACGCCTATAATCCAAAATCGAACCACTACATGATTTTCCGGCCAACCTAATAATTCAAAATGATGATGGAGAGGAGCCATGCGGAAAATACGCTTACCTTCACCATATTTTTTTTTCGTATATCGGAAATAATACACTTGCATCATTACCGATAAGGATTCAGCCACAAAGACACCCCCAATCATAAATAGAAGTATTTCTTTTTTCAAGAGAACTGCCAATGTTCCAAGAGCGGCGCCTACTGCAAGTGAACCCGTATCCCCTAAAAATATTTTCGCAGGATTCGCATTAAACCATAAAAATCCAATACAGGCACCAATAAGTGCCAGGCAGAAGATAAATAATTCTCCCGTTCCGGGCAGATAGATAATATTGAGATAATCACTGTAATCTAACCGGCCGGAAGCATAGGCGATTGCACCAAAAACGAGTGTAGCAATGGCAACCAGACCGGTGGCTAAACCATCTAGCCCATCGGTTAGATTTACTGCGTTTGATGTACCGGTAATAACCAAAATAACGAGAGGGACATAGAACCAGCCAATATCTAAGGTTCCATTGGAAACAAAAGGAATAGAAATAGAAGTAGCAAATTGAGAAGAGTCAGGGTAATAGATGAGAATGACCCCAATAATTAATCCGAGGCTAATTTGCCCGGCCATTTTATAGCGAGCAATTAATCCGCGTGGGTATTTTTTTATGACTTTTAAATAATCATCTAAGAATCCAATTATCCCCATCCACATTGTTGCAAGGAGGATAAGCAAAATATGTTTATCATCTACTTTTGCCCAAAGGAAAGTGGGAAGGATAACTGCCAATAACACAATTATCCCTCCCATCGTTGGAGTACCCTCTTTTTTGAGGTGAGAGTCAGGCCCATCTAATCGTATAGTCTCACCAATTTGGCGAGACTGGAGTGTGCGGATGATTTTAGGCCCGAAGAGGAAACTGATTATTAGTGCAGTCAATGCAGCACCAACTGCTCGAAATGAAATATACCCAAATACATTAAAGGCAAAGAAAAATTCTCGAAGAGGATAGAGTAAATGATAAAACATCAGTTTTGTAACCCTGTTATTATTTCTTCCATCTTCATTCCACGAGAACCTTTTACATAAATGATATCACCTTTTGAGATAAAGGCTTTCAGGTCTGTTAATAGACTTGCTTTCTCATCATAATATTGATGAAACATTG